>NZ_JBHXQY010000018.1:0-78711 GCF_042716955.1 Nocardiopsis sp. NPDC058631
CGCGGACGAGGACCCCTCGTTCCAGGTCGCCACGGACGACCAGACCGGCCAGACCATCATCTCCGGTATGGGCGAGCTGCACCTTGAGGTCCTCGGTCAGACCCCGGCGGACTCCTTCTTCCTCGCGTCGCCGGAGCCGCCGGTCCCCGAGCTCCCGCGGTTCTCCGGGCGGAGCGTGGAGTCCTTGCGCAGGAACCACGTCAGCTGTGGTTCGACCGCCCACTGCATGCCCTTGCGTACCCACGGGGTGCACAGGAGCAGGGTCAGGGACACCGCTCCGAAGGCCGTGAGAGCCGTGCCCGTGGGGCCTCCCACCATGTCGTACCAGGGCGAGGCCTTGAGCAGGAGCAGGGCCACCGAGTGGCCGAGGTACACGTACAGGGTGTAGGCGCCCAGCGAGGTGAACCAGGTGCGCCGCTTCGGAGTGAGCGCCAGCACCGCGATGGTCATCAGCAGGGCCAGGCCCATGAAGGCGAGGCGGATGCCGAAGCTGGGCAGGAGCGGGTCGATGTCCCGGTCGGTGAGGCTGTCCTTCCAGAAGAGCCAGTCGCGGCTCCACCGGTCGGAGATGGGCACGGCCAGTACCGCCGTCGTTCCGAGCACGACGACCGACAGGATCCGCACCCACAGCCGGTCCAGGAGCGCGAAGTGCTCACGCCGCAGGCTCAGCCCCAGCACGAAGAAGGGGAGGAAGCTGACCACGCGGCCCATGGACAGCGTCTCGCCCAGGCTCGCGGTGGCGCCGAACATCGAGATGACCACGGCGATGAGCACGGGCCAGCGGAGCTGCTTCCACACCGGCACGCTCAGGCGCCAGAGGAAGAGCGCGACCAGGAACCACAGGGTCCAGGTCGGTTTGAGTACCGAGGCCGCGTCGGGCAGGCCGCCGCGCTCGAAGAAGTAGATCGTCTGGTGGAGCGTCCAGAAGATGAGGTAGGGGACCGCGACGGTCACGACCAGCTTCTCCACGCGGTTCGACGAGGCGTCGAAGGACCGCGACAGGTACCCGCTGATCATGATGAACGCGGGCATGTGGAAGAAGTAGATCCAGTAGTACAGGGCCTCCGTGGGCCCGTGGTCGCGGAGCGGCTCGATCGCGTGGCCGAAGACGACCAGGGCGATGAGGATGAACTTGGCGTTGTCGAGGCGGGCGTCACGGCCTGGCGCCTGGCCGGTCTTGGGGTCCGGACCCCGGTTGTTCGCGCCCTGCCCTGGTTCCGGAGGGCGGGCTGCCGGACTGGTCATGGATGAGGCCACGGGTGGGCTCCGAAGATCACTGATTTCTGGGGCATGTGCGTGGTCCGACGGGCCCCGTGCGCGGGGCCCGGACCGACCGCGGGGGCCGGGATACGGATGGGAGTGTGCCGCGTGGCGCGCGAGGGGGGCACCGGAAGGTCGGATGAATCATCGTGCTGCGTTACCTTACTGTGATGTTGCAAGGTATGCCAGCGGTTCGCCCAAATCTGTGGAAAGTTCCTCGGATCCTCCCCACGCACGGTGAAAGTGGTGCGGGAGAGACACACACAACGTGATCGACTCGGGCGGATGATGGCTTTCCGTGTGCAGACCCTAACCCATGCGGCGCACCGTGGCGGACGCTGGGTGAACGTGCCAGTGTGTGGCTGTGACGGCCCCGCCGCTAGGCTGGGCCGTCAGGTAGTCCCCCTCCAGTCGAGATACGGAAGAAGGCGGTGGAAACCGTGCCGCACGCGGTGGACCCCGACCGTGCCGCCCAGCACGGGAGCGTGGTCATGCGACTCCTCGACGAGCTCTTCCCGCTCGTGGAGGGGTTCTACGTCGATCTGCACAAGAACCCGGAACTCTCCCACGCCGAGCAGCGGACCGCCAGCGGCGTCGCGGAGTGGCTCACCCGGACCGGCTACGAGGTCCACAAGGGAGTCGGCGGCACCGGCGTGGTGGGCATCCTGCGCAACGGCCCCGGCCCCACGGTGATGCTCCGCGCCGACATGGACGCGCTCCCCCTGCAGGAGAAGACCGGCCTCCCCTACGCGAGTACGTCCCGCGCCCTCGACCCCGACGGCGTCGAGGTGCCCGTCATGCACGCCTGCGGGCACGACGCCCACACCGCCTGCCTGGTGGGCGCGGCCGACCTCCTCTCCGAGACCCGCGACGAGTGGGCCGGCACCGTCATGATCGTCGCCCAGCCCGCCGAGGAGACCCTCGACGGCGCCCAGGCGATGCTCGCCGACGGCCTCTACGACCGCTTCGGGCGCCCCGACGTCATCCTCGGCCAGCACCTCGGTCCGCAGCCCGCGGGACTCATCTCCCACCGCGCCGGGATCATCCTGGGCGCCTCGCGCGCCTACCGGGTGCGCGTGTACGGAGAGGGAGGCCACGCCTCCCAGCCGCACACCACCGTCGACCCGGTGGTCATCGCCGCGAACATCGTCACCCGCCTCCAGGGCGTGGTGTCCCGTGAGATCAGTCCGAGCGAGATGGCGGTCCTGACCGTCGGCAAGCTCCAGGCCGGGACGAAGGCCAACATCATCCCCGACGAGGCCTACCTGGAGATCAACACCAGGGCCCTCAACGACAGCGTCGCTGACCAGCTGGAGGCCTCGATCGAGCGGATCGTGCGCGCCGAGGCCGCGGCCTCCGGGGCCACCCGCGAACCCGACGTCGAGATGTTCGTGTCCTGCGGCGTCACCCGCAACGACGCCACCTGCTCGGCGGAGGTGGCAGCGGCCCACCACGCCTACTTCGGCGACGACTACGTGATCCACCTGCCGGACCCCTCGCCGGGTACCGAGGACTTCAACTACTTCGGACTCCCCGGCGAAGCGCAGCCCATCCCGTACGTGTTCTGGTTCGTCGGCGCCACCCCCCACGACGTGTGGGAGGCCGCTCCCGGCGACACCCCGTACGAGAAGATGGGCAACGTCCCCAGCAACCACTCGCCGTTCTTCGCGCCCGCGCGCGAACCCACCCTGCGCGCGGGGCTCGCGGCGATCACCGTCGCCGCCCTGTCCTACCTGGGCTCCGACAGCGGCCGAAGCGGTGCTCCGGCGGCCCCGGAGGGTGCGTCCTTCCCGGGCCCCGCGCCCACCGGCGACCCGGTCGTCCCGGACGACGATCCCTTCGCCAGGGGCGGGGCGGACCCGTTCGCCGACCCCCTCTCCGACCCGTTCGGCCGGCCGCCCGGCCAGTCCGCCACGGCGGGCCGGCCCGCGCACACCGGGTTGCCCGAGCCCAACGACGCCTACGACAGCGCGTTCCTGGCCTCCTCCTGGCCCGACCCTCCGCAGGATCCAGCCAAGTCCACCTACGACGCCGACATGGACGCCGTGATGGGGGCCCAGGACGAGGAGCTGCGCGACGAGTGGCGCAGCGGGAAGGTCGAGGAGTCCACCCTGTCGGCGGACATGGCCTCGATCCTGGACGACGACGGGGTCACCCAGGCGCCGCCGCAGGGCCCGCCCGCGGGTCCGTCCTACGGCGGGCCGCCGCCCCGGGGCAGCGCCCACAACGCGCCGCCGCCCCCGGGCCCCGACGACGACCTTCCCGACGCCGAGTACCGTCTCTGACCGCGGATGGGGGACGGCCCCTGGCGGTGGGGTGACCGCCGCCTGCGCAGGTCCCTGCGTCATCCCCGGGAGATCCCCGTCCTCGTGGTGTGTGTCGCGGTGACCGTCTTCGCCGTGGTGGGCGCGGTCAGCCGCGCCTACGCCGGTGACCCGAACGAACCCCTGCTGCTGCTCAGCCTGCCCGCGCTCGTCTACTTCGTGCGCGGGCAGCTGTACGCACGGCAGAGGGTCAACGGGGTGCGCATCACCGAGGAGCAGTTCCCCGAGGCGCACAGGATGGTCGCCGAGGCCGCCGCCGCGTTCCGTATGCGGCAGGCGCCCGAGGCGTACGTCGTACTGGGCAACGGCGTCATCAACGCCTACGCCTCGGGGCACGGGTTCCGCCGCTACGTCGCGGTCAACAGCGACCTGTTCGAGGTGGGCGGGCTTCTCGCGGACCCCGACGCCCTGCGGTTCGTGATCGGGCACGAGGTGGGGCACATCGCGGCCGGCCACACGTCGTTCTGGCGTCACTTCGGCATCTCGGTGGCGAACGTGATCCCCGGCGTGGGCAGCTCCCTGGGGCGCGCCCAGGAGTACACGGCCGACAACCACGCCTACGAGTTCTGCCCCGAGGGCATGCAGGGCCTGAGGGTCCTGGCGGTGGGCAAGTACCTCTACCCGTCCGTGGACTTCGACGACATCGCCGCGCGCGCCCGCACCGACACCGGGTTCTTCGTGCTGCTGGTCAACTTCCTGTCCAGCCACCCGGTGAACACGTTCCGGTTCGCCGCGCTGGCCGACCGCAGCAGACCGGGCCGGGTCTTCTAGGACCTCCCCCGCGCCCCGCGCGGGCCGGACAGCCTCGCCGCCACCTGCGAGGGGAGGGGCTCGTGGCGCAGGTACTCCCGGGTGAACACCCCCGTGCCGTGGGAGAGCGACCTCAGCTCCACCGCGTACCGGGCGATCTCCAGTTCCGGAACCTCCGCACGCACCACCGCCCGGCCGCCCGCCGCCGTCTCGGTGCCGACCACCCTGCCCCTCCTGGCGGACAGGTCGCTCATCACCGGACCCAGGTAGGAGTCGTCCACCTCCACGGCCACCCCCGAGACGGGTTCCAGCATCGCGAGCCCCCCGGCCGCGGCGGCGTCCCTCAGGGCCAGGCGTCCCGCCTTCTGGAAGGCCATGTCCGAGGAGTCCACCGAGTGCGCCTTGCCGTCGTACAGCGTCACCCGGATGTCCACCAGCGGGTAACCGGAGTCCATGCCCTCCTCCATCTGGGCGCGCACGCCCTTCTCCACCGACGGCACGAACTGGCGGGGCACCACGCCGCCGACGATCTCGTCCACGAACTCCAGGCCCGACCCCGACCCGAGCGGCTCCACCCGGATCCGGCAGACACCGAACTCGCCGTGCCCGCCGCTCTGCTTGACGTTGCGGCCCGTGCCCTGCGCGGGGACCGCGAAGGTCTCACGCAGCGGTACACGCACCTCGCCGGTCTCCACCAGGACGCCGTGGCGGTGCTCCAGCCGGTCCAGGGCGGCGTCGAGGTGTGCCTCGCCCAGGCTCCACAGCACCATCTGGTGGGTCTCCGGGTTCACCTCGACCCGCAGGGACGGGTCCTCGGCCACCAGCCGTGCCACCGACTGGGAGAGCTTGTCCTCGTCGGCGGAGGACGCGGCGGCCACCGCCACCGGGAGCAGCGGCTGCGGGAACCGCCACGGCGACACCCTGAGCGGTCGTTCCGGGCTGGAGAGGGTGTCGCCCGTGCGGGCGTCGGGCAGCTTCGCCACCAGGCACACGTCGCCCGCGACGGCCCGCCCGACGGGGCGGCTCTCCCTCCCCAGCGGGACGGACAGGGCGCCCGCACGCTCGTCGTTGCCGACCCGGTCCAGGTCACCCGTCCCCGTCAGGCCGCAGGGAACGCCGTGGCCGTGCAGGTGGACGGCGGCGTCGGGGGTCAGCGTCCCCGAGAACACGCGCACCAGGCTCACGCGGCCCACGTACGGATCGCTCGCCGTGCTGAGGACCTCCGCGACGAGTGGGCCGTCCGGGTCGCACGACAGCCCGGGTACCGGCCTCCCCTCCGGGGTCGCCACGGAGGGGAACGGGCGCCGGGTCGGGTCGGGGCACGACAACGGCAGCTCGCGCAGCAGTTCCCGCACACCCACGCCCCTGGTGGGGCTGATCGCCAGCACGGGGTGGAACCCTCCCGAGGCGACGGCCTTCTGGAGGTCCGCGATGAGCAGGTCCGGATCGAGTTCGCCGCCCTCCATGTAGCGGTCCATGAGGGCCTCGTCCTCGCTCTCGGTGATGACCTCCTCGATGAGGGCCCGCCGGAGCGGTTCCGCGGTCCCACGTAGCCACTCCGGGGCCGGACGCGCACCGGGGGCGGACTCCGGTCCGAACCCGTGGCCGCTCGCGTCCGAGCGTTCGGAGTAGT
Organism: Nocardiopsis sp. NPDC058631; assembly: GCF_042716955.1. Taxonomy (NCBI): domain Bacteria; kingdom Bacillati; phylum Actinomycetota; class Actinomycetes; order Streptosporangiales; family Nocardiopsidaceae; genus Nocardiopsis; species Nocardiopsis sp. NPDC058631. Next base: position 5,968 of record NZ_JBHXQY010000018.1, read on the forward strand.
CGTAGTAGCGCTCGGAGACGAGCCCCCAGACGCCGACCACGCGCCGGTCGTCCCCGCTCCCCTCGACCGCAGGGACGTAGGCGGGATGGACACCGGAGCCGAAGGCCTCCTGGCACTGGGCGACCACGTCGTCGTAGTCCGCGCGGGGGTGGTCGATCTTGGTGACCGCCACGGCTCGGGGCATACCGATCGCGGCGCACTCCTCCCAGAGCACCCGGGTGCGGCCGTCGACGCCCTCCAGGGCGGAGATGACGAACAGGGCGGCGTCCGCGCCGCGCAGTCCCGCGCGCATCGCCCCGATGAAGTCGGCGTATCCCGGGGTGTCCAGCAGGTTCACCTTGACGTCGCCGACCATGACCGGGCTGACGGTCAGGTGGACCGACCTCTTCTGGCGGACCTCGACGTCGTCGTGGTCGCTGACGGTCGTGCCCTCCTCCACGCGGCCGGGGCGGCCGATCTCCCCGGCGGCGACGAGCAGGGCCTCGACCAGACTCGTCTTTCCGGAGCCGGTCGGGCCGACCAGTGCGATGTTGCGGATGTTCTGGGGCCTCTCGGCCCACGGTACGTCTACGGCTCGGTCTGCCATCCCTGCTGCCCAGCCCTTCGGGATCCGTGGGGCGGTGGTCACGGCGGGCCGGACGTCACCGTCCGCTGGGTGACCTGTGACACTCCTACCGTCACCCTTTGCGGGCTCCACGGCAAGAGGGCTTCGGTTCCGGAATCCGGCTTGTGCACTATGGCGGGTTTCGGACCCTCTACTATTGCCCCGTGCTATGGTCGGAGACTCTCCCTCAGTTCAGTTTCGCCGGGACCGTCCTCACGGTCCTGCTGCTCCTCTTCGCGGCGGTCGGCGAACCCCTTCTCGGCAGGAAGGCCTTTGCGTGGCTTTCCGGTAGGCGGGGTGGTGACGCACGTGCGCTGACACAGGTGCACGCCGTCACCATGGCGGTCCATGTCCTCTGGGGCCTGGTCGTCCTCGGGGTCCTGCTGCTCTCGCCGGACCTGCTCCCCTCGGACCTCGGGCTGCGGCTGCCCGACGCGTGGGGGCCGGTCGTCGGGGGCGCCGTCGGAGGCCTGATCGCCCTCGCGGCGCTGTGGGTCCTCGTCAACGGCCTGCCTGCGAACCTGCCCCGGCCGACGAGCCTCGTCCCGGGCAAGGGCAGGCGGGGCGGAGGCGGTCGGCGAGGGGGCCGGTCCGGCCCGGACGGCCCCGGAGCACCGACCGACCAGGACGATCCGGAGGGCGCCGAGTCGCCCGGGGACCGCGGAGACGGCGGATCCCCCCGGGCCGGCGGCCGACGGGCCACCGGGCACCGCGGCCGCCGTGCCGCGGCCGCCCCGATGACCCTCCCCGAGCCGGAGCGCGACCGAGGCCTCCTCGTACCGCGCACCACGCGGGAGCGGGCGGTGGCCGCGGGGGTCGCCGTCACCGGAGGAGTGTTCGGCGAACTGCTGTACCGGGGGCTGTTCATCGCCCTCGTCGCGGGCACGGGTGTGCCGCTGTGGGCGGCCGCGGTGCTGTCGGTGGTGCTCTTCTCCGTCGCGCACCTCTACCAGGGCTGGTGGGGGCTGGTCAGCGCCGGTACGTCGGGGACCCTCTTCACGGTCCTGTACCTGGGTACGGGAAGTATCTGGGTGCCGATCCTCGTGCATGTGGCGCTCGATCTGCGCTCGCTGGTCTTCCCGCCCCCCGCCGTCCGCGAGGAGGGGGAGCGCCTCCACGAGGACTACGACGACGAGTACGACGACGGGTACGACGACTACGAGGAGGCCGGCTACGAGGAGGGGTACGACGGGTACGAGGACCGGCCCGCCGTCGGCGACACCGGGGTGATGCCCCCGGTCGAGGACGAGCCCCCGGCACCTGCGGACGGGTTCCCGGGCACCGCGCCCCCCGCTCGCGGAGGAACCCCCGCGCACGGGACCCGTGCCCTCGGGGAGGCTCCGCCACAGGATCTCCGCACCGGTGGCTCCGCGCCGGATCGTCCCGGCTCCGGGGCCCCGCCGTTCCGGGGTGGTGCGGGCGGTGCTGGTGGGACTGCCATGAACAATGGGCCCTCTGGGGGCCCGCACGGGTACGACGCCCCGGGAGGTGGCGGGCCTGCCTTCGGAGGCACCCCCGCCCAGGGCGGCCCCTCCTGGGGCGGCCCCGCGCAGAGCGCTCCTTGGGACGGCCCCGGTCAGGGTGTGGCCCCGCAGAACGCTCCGAGGCACGGCGCCCCCTCCCGACAGGGGTGGGGCGGGCCGGACGACGGTTTCCCCTCCGGCGGCCAGGACTTCGGCCGCGCACCCGTCGACCCTCCCTCTCAGGGCACACCCGGGGGCCCGCCGTTTCAGGGTGGTGCCGGTGGGACCGTCATGAACAGCGGGCCCTACGGCGGACCGCCCGCGTACGGTGCTCCGACGTGGGACGGTCCCGAGGCCACCGGTACCCCCGACCGCGGCGCCCCCTCCTGGGACCCCGCGCCCGGATACGGCTCCGCCCCCTCCTGGGACCCCGCGCCCGGGTACGGTCACGCACCCGGGCACGACCCCGCGCCCTCCTGGGACCCCGCGCCCCCCGGCTACGGCGCCGGCCACGGGCCCTCGCACGCCGCCCCGCCCCCACAGGGCCCGGACCCCTACGGCGACAGGGGCGACGTCCTGGGCAGCCCTCCGCAGACACCGCCCAACGACGGGCGGCGCCTGTACCCCGACGAGTGGATCGACCACAGGTACGGCGACGGGGGCGACACGCCGGGGCCGGGTCCCACCCACGGGAGGTGATCGGGCACGATGGGGAGGTGCCCGACGCCATTCACGAACCAGTCGACCAGCCACGAGAGAGCCGCTACTGGCTGACCACCGCGGACGGGGTCGGGATCGACGCCGTCCTCCGGCGCGGCGACCAGGCCCGTACCGAGGCGGTGATCCTCGCCAACGGGTTCACCGGCACCTACCGGAGCCCGCACACGTCCGCGATCGCCGAGACGCTCCTCCCCGTCGGCGACGTGATGACCTTCGACTTCCGCGGTCACCACGGCTCAGGCGGGCGCAGCACCGTGGGCAACGAGGAGATCCACGACCTGGAGGCGGTCGCCGTCCGCCTGCGGGAACTCGGCTACACGTCCATCGCGGTGGTCGGTTTCTCCATGGGTGCGGCCGTCGCGGTGCGCCACGCCGCCATCTACGGCGGGGTCACCGCGGTGGTCTCGGTCAGCGGGCCCAGCCGCTGGTACTACCGGGGCACGCGCAGGATGCGTCTGCTCCATCTCGGAATCGGGCGCACAGCCGGCCGCTTCGTCCTGCGCACCTTCCGCAAGGTCCGGGTCACCGACCGCGAGTGGGACTCCCGACCCGCCGAGCCCCGTGAGATCGCCGGCGAGCTGTCACCGACACCGCTCCTGGTCGTACACGGCGAGGCCGACACCTACTTCCCGGTCTCCCACGCCACCGCCATCCACGACGCCGCCCGCGAGCCGCGCGAGCTGTGGATCGTCCCCGGGATGGGGCACGCCGAACGCGCCGTCACCCCCGAGCTGGGCCTACGTCTCAGGGACTGGCTCAGCGAGCGGATCGTCCGCGAGGACTGACCCCGCGCGCCCGGTCGCGGGCGGCGCACGACCGGTCGGAGACGCCGTCGACAGGCATCCCCCCGTGCACTAGAAAGGAGGGATGATCCGATCTGGTTCGCCCTCCTCCGAGAACGGGGCGACGCCCGCCGAGTTCACCACCGACGACCTGCCCGGCCTGAGGGGCAAGGGCTTCGCGCTGCTCATCGCGGCCACCGCGATCGGTCTCTGCGGGTTCGCCGCCGTCCTCCCCCTGGTGCCCCTGTGGGCCACGCGCGGGGGTGTGGGCGAGTTCGGCGCCGGAAGCACCACCGCCGCGTTCATGCTGACCACGGTGCTCACCCAGCTCGCCATGCCCTGGATGCTGGAGCGGGGCGGCTACCGGTGGGCCTTCCCCGTCGGGGCGCTGGTCATGGGCCTGCCGACCCCCCTGTTCGCCCTGACCACGGACCTGGGCCCGCTCCTCGCCGTCTCGGCCGTGCGCGGTGTCGGCTTCGGCATGGTCAGCGTCGCGGGCACCGCGCTCGCCGCGCGGCTGGTTCCGCGCAGCCAGGTCGGGCGTGCCACCGGCTACTACGGGCTCGCGGTCGGCCTGCCGCAGGTGTTCATCCTGCCCGGCGGTGTGGCCCTGGCCCTCAACGTGGGCTTCGCGCCCGCGTTCTGGATCACCGGACTGTGCTCGGTCGTGGGCGCGCTGCTGGCCGGGGGCGTCTGGTTCGCCGACGGCGGCCGCAACCGGGCGGCGCTGCGGAACCCCGTACGGGCCGCGACCGACACCCCGGACGCGCCCTCGGGCCTTCCGCTGCTGCTGGCCCTCGCCGCCCCGCTGGTCCTGATGCTGCTGACCGCCTCCGCGGCCGGAGCGATCATCACCTTCCTGGCGATCCCGTTCGAGCAGGCGGCGTGGCTGGTGGGCGCCACCCTGGCCGCCTACGCGCTGGCGGTCGTCGCCGGCCGGTGGACAGCGGGAATGCTGCACGACCGCTACCGGCGCACCCTCCTGCTGCTGCCCGGCACCGTGGGCGCCGTCATCGGCATGTCCCTGGTCACCGCCGCCCTGTGGACGCACGGCGACGGTGGTGCAGGACCGGGTACCGGGACGGTGCTACTGGTCGTCCTGGGGGCCCTGGTGTTCGGGCTCGGCTTCGGCGCGGTCCAGAACGAGGCCGTCACCCTCATGCTGGACCGCGCGGGCCCCGCGGGCTACGGCCGGGCCAGCGCGGTGTGGAACATCGGCTACGACGCGGGAGCCGGCGCGGGGGCGATGCTCCTCGGCCTGCTGATCCAGCTCTTCGGCTACGCCCCCGCCTTCGCGGTGACGGCGGTGGCTCTGCTGGCAGCGGTCCCGCTCGCGCTCACCCGCCGGGGCGCGCGCCCCGGCCCCTGAACCGCTGTGAGGCGAGGGGACGGAGCCGCGCGTCCTTCCGGCCGTATGGCGGCGGAGGGTCCTTTCCGAGGCGCGCGAATGCCCACGGTCCTCGTGGCCGCCGGCCCGGGGCCTCGATGGTTCCCCGCACAGCGCTCCTCTACGCAGGCCGACCGTCCGCGTTGCCGTCGAAAAGCTCGCGGGCGCGGCGAGCCAGCGCTTCCCGTACCTCATCCGGTGCCAGGACACGCAACGGGGTGGCCAGGCCGAGCAGGTACCGGGCGAGGCCGTCCGCATCGGGTCCGCCGATCTCGACGACGGTGGCCTCGGAGCCCTCGGAGCCCTCGGAGCGGTGGATGCCGACCGTCGGCGGGACCAGCCGGACCGCCTGTTCCATCGGCAGCGGAAGGAGGATCGTCGCATAGAGCGGATACACACCGCTCGCCAGCGCACCGGAGACAAGCAGTGCCGGGTCGGGCGGATCCACCAGCGCGACCGCGTGTCCGGTCGGCCGCATCCGCTCGATCCTGTCGGCTCGAAACGTCCGCCATTCGTCGCGCGCCACGTCGCGGGCGACGAAGTACCAACGGCGGTCCGTGCGCACCAGGCGGTAGGGATCGGCGTCCCGGTCCGTCACCCGCCCCTTCCGGTCGCGGTAGGACAAGCGAACGCGCTCACCCAGGCGGCACGCGGTGACCAGTTCCAGCAGCGCGCCGGGGGCGATCTGTGGTTGGTCCGGTCTGGTCGTGTGCACGAAGGCTGAGTCCATCTCACCGAGTCGGTCCGCGACCCGTGACGGCAGGGCCTGTCGCAGCTTCAACAGGGCCGACAACGCGGCCTGTTTGCTCCCGAGAACTCCGCTCAGCGCCGCCTCGCGCAGCCCGACGGCGACGGCCAGCGCCTCCTCGTCGTCGAGGACCAGCGGCGGTATCCGGGCACCGCCACTGAGGCTGTAGCCGCCCCACGGTCCGGGGCCGGAGTCGACTCCGTAGCCGAGTTCCCGGAGCCTGGCGACGTCCCGTCGGACCGTGCGTTCGTTGACCGCCATGCGTTCAGCCAGGTCGCCGCAGGTCCACGACGGCCGCGCGGACAGCAGTGAGAGCAGGTGCAACAAGCGGGCGGATGTGCTGATCACGTCCTGAAGTCTCTCCCACGACCAGGACCGGATCTGTCCTGATCGCGCCCTAACGTGCTGTCCATGAGCACCGAAACCACGGTCGTACCCACGATGCGCTACACGGCGGTCACCTTCGACTGCCCCGACCCCGCCGAGCTGGCCCGCTTCTACGGCGAAGCTCTCGGCCTGCCCGTCGCCTACTCCAGCGACGACTTCATCCTGCTCGGCCAGGAGGGGTCGGCCGGGCTGGGCTTCTCCCGGCTGTCGGGCTACCAGCGGCCCACCTGGCCGGATCCCGCCCAGGAGAAGCGGGCCCACCTCGACCTGGGCGTCGACGACCTGGACGCCGCCCAAGCCAGGCTCCTGGCCCTGGGCGCGACCGAGCCGTCGAGCCAGCCCGAGCCCGATCGGTGGAGGGTTCTGCTGGACCCCGCCGGACACCCGTTCTGCATCTCCGTCCTGGTCTGAGCGGTCGGCCCGGTCCTCCTGAGGCCGCGAAGCAGAGCGCACTCGGTCTCATGTCCGAGGGTGTGGCCTCTGGCCGGCGGCAAGCACCAGGTGTGCGGCACCCTCGATAGCCACCCGTTTCAACCCGGAGCACCCCTCTGCGTCAGATGCAGAGGGGTGCTCGGTGCAATCGCCGGAACCGCGGGCGGGGGGAGCGGGATCGGAGTGTCTGCACGCCCGAGTCGATGGTCCTCGCTCAGGCGTTCCACCCGCAAAAACGACTTCACAGGGCGTGCGAACAGCGCATCTGACGGGATTCGACCTACTACTAGTACGACGAGATGTGCACGTGGTCGTAGTGGTTCTGGGTGTTGTCGCCCCGGTCGCTCATCCAGGTCCACGAACCGGCCTGCCAGATCTGCTGCTCCCAGATGATGTACTTCACGCCCAGCCGGTCGGCGTTGTCGATCGCGAACTGGGAGATCTGGGCGCCCAGGGCCTTGTTCTCGGCCGAGGGGATCGCGCCTCCGGAGCTCATCATGAAGTCGCAGGCCTGGCCCACACCGTGGTCGTCGGCGCTGGAGCGCAGGCAGCCCACTGGGTAGGGGGCGCCGTACTGCATGACGATCTCGTCCCGGATCGCGGCCATGCGGGGGGTGGCCCCGTCCCAGCCCCAACCCTTGGCGCTTTCGGGGATGCTGCCGGTGCCCGGGGTCTCGGGCACCTGCTCCTCCTCGTACTCCTGGATGCGCTCCTCGATGTCCTCGCGCTGCGACTCCAGGTCCTCGACGAGCTCCTCGGCCTCCTCCATCTCCAACTGGAGGTTCTCGGCGACCTCCGCCGCCTCGTCGCGGGTGTCGATCAGCCCGGAGATCTGCTCGGACTGGCTCTGCCCCAGGTAGGAGAGGGTCGCGGCGTCGCTGAACATCTCCTCCGGGTCGCTGGAGAACATGACGTTGAGCGCGGGGTCGAGACCGGTGTCGTTCTTGTACTGGGAGGAGGCGATGGTGGACACGCCGGCCCGTGAGGCCTCCAGGCGCTCCTCGACCTCCTCCAGGTCCTCCTCGGCCGCCTCGACGCGCTCCTTGATCTCGGTGAACTGGATCAGTTCGCCGTCGTAGCTCTCCTCAAGGTCCTCGGCACGCTGGGTCAGCTCGTCGATGTCGACCTCGTCGTCACCGGGCTCCGCCTGCGCGGTGCCGGGCAGGCCGATCAGGAGCGCCGCCGTGACGGCGGCGAGGGACAGCGCGGCACGTTTGCCGCGGAAGGTGTGGGGAGGAGTGGTCGTCATGTGTGCTCCGAGGGCGGTCCGGGCGTATCCGCTGGGCCGACGGCGCGGTGCGTGCCGTGGGGTGGGGGATGCTCAGCAGACCTTACGAGATCGTGGCGTGACGTGACTAGTGCGTCGACTCACGTGACTGCGTGGGCGCGGGGGACGTGTCCGAAGATACCCGGGGCCGGAGACCGGACCGACCCTCGCAGGCCGGTCCGTCCGGCGGGTGGCGGTCTCAGCCCGCTCCGCCGAAGGCGCTGGGAAGCCGGTCCCCGGTGGGAGCGGACGGTCCGGTCGGCGACGCGGGCATGAACCAGTCGGAGCGGCGGATGTCACGCATCGCGCGCTTGCGGTTGGCGGGGTCGAGCCGCTCCACGTAGACCATGCCGTCGAGGTGGTCGGTCTCGTGCTGGAGGCAGCGGGCCATCAGCCCCGTCCCCTCCACGGTGACCGGCTCGTTGCGCAGGTCCACACCGGTGACGACGGCGCGCTCGGCCCGGCGGGTGGGGTACCAGAGCCGGGGGACCGACAGGCAGCCCTCCTCGCCTTCCTGGACCTCCTCCGACAGCTCCGCGATCTCGGGGTTGATCACATAGCCGATCCGGTCCTCCACGTTGTAGCTGAACACGCGGAGGCCCACTCCGATCTGGGTGGCGGCGAGCCCGGCACGGCCGGGGGCCTCGACCGTTTCGAGGAGGTCCCGGACCAGGGCCTCGGTGTGCTGGTCGAACCGGGTGACGGGTGTGGTCGGGGTGACGAGGACGGGGTCGCCGAAGCGGACGATGGGGCGCATGGTCATGAACCCCAGGTTAGTCGGGCCGACCGGGACAGAGCCCACGGTCTCCGGGTCTCCCGAGCGGACCCGGGCGGAGAGCGGTCAGGCGGCCAGGCCGGGGCGCAGGGAGTCGTCCAGCACCATCTCGATGTAGTCCAGGGCGGCCCGGCGGCGGGCGAGCGCGCTCTCGTACAGGGAGGGTGCGTCGGCGTTGCGGCGCACGCGCAGGCACTCGTTGACGATGTGCTGCCACGTCTGCGGGAACGCGTGGAGGGCGTAGGCGCCCGCGCCCGACTTGGAGGTGATCTCCCCGGTCTTCAGGGTGAAGTGCAGGCGGCTGACGCTCAGCACGCTCCAGGAGGGGGCCAGTGAGCCGAGGACGGCCATACCGCGCGGGGTGACCAGGCGTCCGGCCTTCTCGCGCCAGCGCCGCCACTGCTCGTCCAGAGACCCCAGGGACCAGGCGCGCAGGCTCTCGGGCTCGTCCCACACGTCCAGTTCGAGCGGGTGGGGGCCGCGGATGGTGACCCCGTGCTCGGCGAGGATGTGCCAGGTCACGGGGTTGACGTCGGCGCTCGCGCGCTGCCGGAACCGGCCGCCGACCACCGAGGCGACGGGGCCGCAGGCGGCGGGGTCGCGGGCGAGGTCCTCCCAGGTGACGTGGACGCCGTTGAACTGGGGCCGGGGGACCGCCGCGCGCGTGCGCGCGTGCGCTCCGCGCAGCAGCTCCAGTTCGCCCGGGTCGGGGGCCCTGTGCGTGACGACGACGAAGTCGACGTCGCTGGTGTGCGGGCGGTAGTCGCCGAGGGCGACCGAACCGGTGAGGTAGAGGCCTTCGACCAGGCCGGGGGCCTCCTGGTCCGCGTGGGCGAGGAAGGTCTGGGTCAGCGTCTGCACCCGAGGGTGGACGGCCATGCTCACTCCAGTCTGCACGGTGCGGTGTGGGTCGCGGGGGCCGCCGCCGGCGGTGGGGTCCGGCGAGCGGTTGCCCGTGAGCGGTCCCGGGGCGCGTGGGCCTGCGGGGACATGCTCCGCTCGGTACCAAGTGTGGGCGGGTCGGTGGCCCATGGCAAGTGATCACGCCGGACCGGCATCCTGTCCCCCCACGTCAGGTGGTGTGCAGCTATGACGTTGCGGGGGAGTTCACACCCTTGACAGGAACGGGGCCGGTGTGGCAAGAGTTGCCAGTTCCGTGGTTCTCGGGTGCGCTTCGATAACACCGCAAAACCGTTCCCGGGTCCGGTGCCCGGTCCGGCGCACATTCGGTGGCACGTGCATCCGCACCGGGCGAATGCATGGGAAATTGTTTGCGCGGTATTTCTCTACAGAACTCGTGACCAAAGGGATTTTTCACTCGGGGTGGCAATGCGTGGTGTGGCGTCGGACATGCCCGCCGGGTCGAGGATTCCGTACGGAGGCGGACGTTTCGGCATCAGGGCAGGTGGAAGATGTGGTTCCCGTCGTTCCGGGTGTCACTCCTCCGGTCGGGCGGTGGCACTGAGGCGTACGCCACTTCCCGGACAAGTAGACACTTTCCAGTTTTTCGGCGATTGTTATGGTTCACCAAGACTTACCCAGGTGATAACCATCACAGCCATTGTCTGCTGTTTCCCTCCATGTAACACGAGAGCACTTCCCTGAAACTGTGCCCCTTTACTCTCGGCGGACAACGGTAGATCTCACTGCGATTCCAAGGAGCCGTGCATGGTCCCGACGATGGTCCTCGTAGCCGACGACTCACGTGACGCCCACCGGCGGGAGGCCCTGTGCGGCCTGGCCGCGGCGGTGGCCGACCGGGGCGAGGTGCCGGTCGCACCGGCCTTCGGCAGCCCCGCCGAGGTCACCGCAGCCATCCACGCCGTCCGCGGGCCCAAGGTGGTCGTCCCCGCGTTCGTCGCCGGCGGCGACGTCGCCAGTGCCCACCTCCTCTCCAGGCTCGACCTCGGCGGCCTGGGGAACGCCTGCCACACACCGCCCCTCGGGGCGGTCCCGTCCATCGTCGCCGACCTCGCGGGCAGGCTCACCGACTCCGGCTGGAGCCGGGACGACGGTGTGGTCCTGGCCGCTGACGGCACCACCGGTACGGAGGAGCGCCAGGTCGTCATGGACGTGGCGCGCATGCTCAGCCGCCGCCTCGGATCCCCGGTCCAGGTCGGCTACCTGCGCACCTGGGCGCCGTCGGTGTTCGACGCCGTCGACCGGCTGCGCCGCGACGGCCGCGACAACGTCGCCGTCGCCGCGTGGAGGCTGGTCGACGGGCCCGACTTCGACCTGCTGCGCGGGCTCGACGTCACGGCCCTCACCACCCCGCTGTGGCCCTCGGAGCTGGTCGTGGACACGCTCCTCGCCCAGCACCGGGCGGCCAAGGGAAGGCTGGTCTGACCCGGCGGAGGAGGCCTCCGGGTTTCCGGGGCAGGCCCCACGGCGGGTGACGTTCCCGCGCCGTTCGGTAACGAAGGGGGTTCGGGTCGCGGCCGTGCCGTTACCGGGACCGCGAGGTTGGGTAGGTGTCGTGAGGGCGGGAACTCCCCGCACCCACAACGCGGCACCTGCGCCCCGTCCGCGTCCCGGCGACGCGGACCGGCCACGGTGCGACTCCTCCGGAGCTGTGCACTCCCCCGTCGGCGAGGAGGCCTCCTGCGACCGGCGCGGGCCCCGAGGGCGCCCGCGCGGTACGGGCAGGGTGGCCCGCCGAGCCGCGGCGGGGCTCGACCCCGACAGGCATCGTCGTGAGCGAACCTAAGGTGGATGTATGAACCACGTCACAGCGCAGTTCGTCGGCGACCGGCAGCGTCGGCGTCTGGAACGGCGCTTCGGCAGCCACGTGGGCGAGTGGCTGACCGAGCTCCCCGCGATCGTCGAGGAGCTCGCCTCCCGGTGGCGGCTGACGGTCGAGGCCCCCGCCCCGCGCGGGCGCACGTCCGTGGTGATCCACGTCAGGCGTGCCGACGGGGCCGAGGGGGTGCTGAAGCTCTCCCCGGAGAGCGGGTTGGCCGTTTCCGAGGCCAAGATGCTCCGTATGTGGGCGGACTCCCACCGGGTACCCCGCGTGTGGGACCTCGACGAAGACCGGGGAGCCGTCCTCATGGAGCGGATCGACGGAGACACGATCGCCGACCGGGGCACCATGCCGCCGATGGAGACCGTCGGTGCGCTCATCGCCGAGTTGCACGCCACCGAGGTGGCCCCCGGTGAGCTCGCGGAACTCCGCCCGCTGACGTCGCGGGTGCAGTTCGTCTTCGACTACTGGAACCGCGAGCGCGGCGAGGGCCCCGCGGCCGAGGTGGTGTCGGCCGCCGCCATGCACCGCGGCTTCTGCCTCGCCCGGGACCTGGCCAACGGGACCGTCGACGTGGTGCCCGTGCACGGCGACCTACACCCGGGCAACGTCATCGACGGGGGTGCGCGGGGCCTGGTCGCCGTCGACCCGCGCGCGTGCCTCGGCGACGGTGCGGTCGACGCCGTCGACTGGGCCCTGTGGAAGGCCACCGGGGTGGCCGAGGTGGAGCGCCGCGTGCACGTGCTCTCCGGCGCCATGGGCGTGGACGCCGACCGGATGTTCGAGTGGGTACGCGCCTTCGCGCCCTGCCAGGCGGTCGCCAAGGCCGGCCGGGGCCAGGTCGGCACCGACGAGTTCGACGTGCTCATGGAGCTGGCCGGGGGCGCCGCCGTCGCCCGCTGACCCGGCGGGGCGGGCCCCGGGGGTCAGCCCGCCCCCTCGAAGCGGTAGCCCCGGCCCGCCTCCGTGATCAGGTACCGGGGACGGGCGGGGTCGGGCTCCAGCTTGCGGCGCAGCTGCGCCATGTACACCCGCAGGTAGTTGGTCTCGCTCTGGTACGCCGGCCCCCACACGTCGTGGAGGAGCTGGCGCTGGCTCACCAGCTGCCCGGCGTGGCGTGCCAGGATCTCCAGGATGTGCCACTCCGTCGGGGTCAGCCGCACCTCCGCACCGTCGCGCAGGACCCGTTTGGCGCCCAGGTCCACCGTGAAGCACGACGTGCGCACGACAGGGGCCTCCTCCGTGCGGACCGACCGGCGTTCGGCCGCCCGCATCCGGGCGAGCAGTTCGTCCATCCCGAAAGGCTTGGTGACGTAGTCGTCGGCGCCCGAGTCCAGGCACCGCACCTTCTCCCCGGCGGAGTGCCGGGCCGAGAGCACGATGATCGGTACCTGGGACCAGCCGCGCAGGCGCCGTATGACCTCCAGCCCCTCCATGTCCGGCAGCCCCAGGTCGAGGAGGACCACGTCCGGGTGGTTCCCGGCGGCCAGGTTCAGCGCCGTGGCACCGTCGGCGGCCGTGTCCACGTCGTGCCCGCGCGCGCGAAGGTTGATCCGCATGGCCCGGATGATCTGCATGTCGTCGTCAACGACCAGGACCCGCATCGGTCCCCCTCTCGCCACCGGTGTCCCTCTGGTCAGGTTCTGTCGCCCGCAGGGTGAAGACCATCGTCAGCCCGCCCCCCGGGGTGTCCTCGGGGTCGAGTCTGCCGTGCATCGCCTCGACGAAACCACGGGCGACGGCGAGCCCCAGCCCCACGCCGGTCCCCTGGGGCGCGTCGCCCAGGCGTTGGAACGCCTCGAACATGCGCTGCTTGCCCTCGTCCGAGACGCCCGGCCCCCGATCCGCCACACGCAGTTGCACGCTGTCGCCGTGCGCGCTCGCGGCGACCAGGACGGGCACACGCGGGTCGGGGTTGTAGCGCACCGCGTTGGCGACCACGTTCGCCACCGCCCGTTCCAGCAGCCCGGCGTCCGCCAGGACGCGGGGCAGGCCGTCGGGGACGTCCACGGTGACGGCGTCGTGGGGCAGCCCCAGGAGGGTGATCGGGACGACCTCCTCAAGGCCCACCGCGCGGAGTTTGGGACGCACGTTGTCGGTGTGCACACGGCTCATGTCCAACAGGTTGTCGATCAGGCGGTTGAGCCGGTCCGTGGACTCCTCCGCGGTCTCCAACAGGTCCTCCCGGTCCTGCGGGGTGAGCGTGATGTCGGTGGCACGCAGGCTCGCCAGGCTCGCCTTGATCGACGTCAGCGGCGTACGCAGGTCGTGCGACACCGCGGCCAGCAGGGCGGTGCGGATGCGGTTGCCCGCCGCCTGGCTCCTCGCCTCGGCGGCGTCCCACTCCAACCGCTGGTGTTCCAGTGCGATGCCGATGTGCGCGGCGAACGCGCGCAGCACGCCCCGGTCCGCGGCGGGCAGCACCCGGCCGCGCAGGGCCAGAGCCAGGTTGTCGGAGACCGACACCAGGACGTCCGACTCGTCGGGGGAGTCGCAGGCCGGGGCCCCGACACTGTGGGCCGGCCGCCACCGGCCGTCGTCCAAACGCTCCAGGAGCGTCGCCGACCGCTGCCCGAACGTCTCCCTGATGCGTCGGAGCAGTGCCTGGAGGGGTTCCTTGCCCGACAGGATGCTGCCTGCCAGGAGGGTCACCGCGTCGGCCTCGGCACGGGCCCGCGCGGCCTGCGCCGACCTGCGGGCCGCCATCTCCACCACGATCGCGACCAGCGCCCCGACCAGGGTGAACGCGGTCAGCGCGACCACGTTGTCCAACGACACCGACGGCCGCCCGTGCAGCGGGGACAACAGGACGGTGAGCAGGATCGCGCTCCACAGAGCCGACACCAGCGCGGGGCTCAGCCCGCCCACGGCCGCGGTGGCGACGGTGATCAGCAGCAGGAGCAACGTGTCGGAGGCCGGACCCACATTCGAGAAGAGGGGCAGCGCCATCACCAGCGACACGAGGGTGGGCGCCAGCAGGGCCAGCGACCACCCGGTCACACGGCGGTGCTCGCCCAGCCCCCGTCCGGGAGGCGGCAGGGGCCATCGGCCGCTGCCCACGCGCTCGTGGGTGACGATGTGCACGTCGATGTCGCCGGAGTCGCGGGCGACGATCGCGCCGACCCCGGGACCCAACACGTACTGCCAGGTGCGGCGGCGAGACGAGCCCAGCACGATCTGGGTGGCGTGCACACCCCGGGCGAACTCCAGCAGGCCGGTCGGGACGTCGTGGCCGACCACCTGGTGGTAGGTCCCGCCCAGCTCGGCGAGGAGCCTCCGCTGCCGCAGCAGGTCGTCCGTGGGTGTCTGCGCGATCCCCTGCGGGGGGACCACGTGCACGGCCAGCAGGTGGCTCGGCTGGGGGCGGCCGCCCCGGGACCTGGCCGCGACGCGTGCGGCCCGGCGGATCAGCGTCTCGCCCTCGGGCCCCCCGGTGAGCGCCACGACGACCCGCTCGCGGGCCTCCCAGGTCCGATGGATCTCGTGCTCGCCGAGGTAGCGGGACAGGCTCTCCTCCACGCGGTCGGCGATCCACAGCAGCGCCAACTCGCGCAGCGCCGCCAGGTTGCCCTCCCGGTAGTAGTCGGCGAGGGCGGCGTCGACCCGCTCGACCGGGTGGATGTCGCCGTGCGCCATGCGGCGGCGCAGCTCCTGCGGGGTGATGTCCACGAGTTCGACCTCGGCCGCCCGGCGCACCACGTGGTCGGGGATCGTCTGCCGGGGCCGTACCCCGGTGATCTGGTGGACGACGTCGTTCAGGGACTCCAGGTGGTGGATGCCCACGGTCGACAGGACGTCGATGCCCGCCTCCAGCAGCTCCTCGACGTCCTGCCAGCGGTTCGCATTGGGCGCCCCCGGCGGGTTGGGCCGTGCGAGGTCGTCGACCAGGGCCATGCCGGGCGCCCGGGAGATCACGGACGCGGTGTCCACCGAGCCGGACGGGTGGGGCGGGACGCCCTCCAACCCCTCAAGGAGGGCGGACGTGCGCTCCCGGCGGTGGGTGTGGACGGCGGCGACCACCACGTCGGTGCCGTGCGCGGCCCTGCGGTGGGCCTCGACCAGGACATTGTGCGTGGTACCCACCCCCGGGGCCGATCCCAGGTAGATACGGAGTTTTCCTCGTGCCACGGCATCCATTGTCGGGGCATCCGGGTGCGTCCGGGCATGGTTCCCGACGTGAGGTCGGTTTCGTCCGGTTCCGGCCTCCGGGTGGGCCGGGCGAACCGCGGTTGGCGATACTGGACGCGACAACCCGACGCACGCCCCGCGTGGCCGCGTCGCGGTGCGGGCGGCCCGGGCCGTTCCGTGTGACACGAGACCACCTGTGAGGAGGTGCGGCGGCCACCCGTCCCCTGGCCGGGCGCCCCCGCAGCGAGACCGATGACCCATCCCCCCGACGACGGTTCGTTCCCGGGTCCCCCCGGAGGACAGCCGTTCCCCGGTCAGCCCGGCCCTCCCCGCCAGGGGTGGTCCCCCCACCCCGGGCAGCAGCCCCCGCAGGGCCCCCACGGGCCGCAGGGACCGACGTACGGCGGTCATCCGGGGCAGCGGTACGTCCAGCCCGGCCACGGCGCTCCCGGAGGCCTCCCTCCCCGGCAGCCGCCCGTACCGGGGCGCCCCGGCGGACCGGGGCGGCGCGGACCGGGTCCGGTGATCGGGGCCGTCGCCGCCCTGGTGGTGGTCGCCTCCCTCAGCGCCGTGGTGTGGACCGCCGCCGGGGGCCGACCCTACGCGGACCTGCCCGGCTGCCGGCAACTGCTGCCGGCCGAGGTGGTCGACGGCATCCCGGGGGCCGCCGACCCCCTGGCCGAGGGCGACTACTACCCGGCCGAGGAGACGGGCTACGAGGAGGGCGGCCAGATCGGCCACCTCGCCTGCTCCGTCAGCGACTCCTACGTCTTCCTCCTCGACGTCCAGGCGTTCCTGTACGACTACGAGGACGGCGGTGAGGCCGTCACCGACCTCCGCGAGGAGATGGGGGACGCCCGCGAGGACCTGGAGAGGGACAACCCGCCCGAGGGTGTGAGCGGCGAGGTCCTCGACCGGCGGACCGTCTCCGCGGGGGACGGGGGCTTCGCGGTCCTGTACCAGGACGAGGAGTACGCCGAGGAGGTCCTCGCGCAGGCCTCCTTCACCCTCGTGAACGTGGCCGTCACGATCAGCCTGCCGCTGGAGGACGGGGGCATCGGCGAGGACGGGGCCCTGGACTTCCTCGGCGACTTCGCGGGGCAGGTCGAACGCCAGATCTCCCGCGAGGCGGAGAGGGCCTGACGGAGGGGCCCGGTGCTACCCCGACACATGCCGGGGCGCCGCCGGGACCCTCCGCCGGTACCGCGGCCCGCTACTGCGGGTCGGGGATGAGCTTGCCCGGGTTCAGCACGCCCTCGGGGTCCAGGGCGGCCTTGACCGCGCGCAGCACGTCGCCGCCCAGCGGTCCGATCTCCGCCGCCATCCACGGCCGGTGGTCCGACCCGACCGCGTGGTGGTGGGTGATCGTGCCGCCGTTGGCCACGATCGCGTCCGAGGCCGCGCGTTTGGCCCGGCCCCAGCGCGCCACCGGATCCGCTCCGGCCGCCGTCGCCACCGTGAAGTACAGGGACGCGCCCGTGGGATAGGTGTGCGACACATGGCACATCACCACGGCGCCGCCTTCGTCACCCTCCAGCGCCCCGGTGAGCGCCTCGGACACGGCCGCGTACAGCGATGGCAGGTCGGTCCACGACGCGGCGGTCTCCAGCGTCTCGGCGATGACGCCCGCCGACAGCAGCGTGTCGCGCAGGTAGGGGGAGGAGAACCGGTTGTCGCGCCAGTGCGCCACCGGTTCGGGGCCGAGCGGAGTGCCGCCCGCTTCCGCCATGAGCTCCCGCACCGCGGCCGCGCGGGTGTCCACCTCGGCGGACGCCCCCTCGAAACCCAGGACCGCCTGGCACCCGGGGGAGGCCTCCCTGCCCCCCATGGCCGCCCCCACGAACGTCTCCGACTCGTCCAGCACACGCGCCATGGTCGGCCGGGTGTCCGACTGCGCGAGGGCGCGCAGCGCGTCCACCCCCGTCGTGAAGTCGGGGAACGTCCACGCCTCGTCCAGAACTCGCTCGGGACGCCTGCGCACACGCACGCCCACCTCGGTGATGACGCCCAGCGTGCCCTCCGAGCCCAGCAGCAGGCGGCACAGGTCCGGTCCCGCGGCCGACGCCGGAGGGCCGCCCGCCTCCAGGGTGCCGCGAGGGGTCGCCACGCGCAGCGACACGACCATGTCCTCGAACCGGCCGTACCCGGAGGACGCCTGGCCGCTGGAGCGGGTCGCCGCGTAACCGCCGATGGTCGCGTACTCGTGGCTCTGCGGCAGGTGGCCGAGGGTGAGCCCGTGTTCCGCCAGCATCGCCTCGGCGTGCGGCCCGCGCACGCCCGCGTCCAGGACGGCCGTCATCGACACGGGGTCCACGGACACCAGGCGGTCCAGGCGGCGCAGGTCGAGGGCGACCACGGTGTGAAAGCCCCCGCGCAGCGGGGCGACGCCGCCGACCACGCTGGTGCCGCCGCCGAAGGGCACCACCGCGACGCGCTCGGCCGAGCACACGGCGAGCAGTCGCTCCACCTCGTCGTGGTCGGCCGGGTACAGGACCGCGTCCGGCGCGGGGTCCGCCGTCCCCGCGCGGCGCAGGAGCAGGTCTGGGGTGCTCTTGCCCCCGCAGTGGCGCAACCGGACGGGGTCCTCCGTGTTCACGTGAGCGGAACCGACCACCTCGGCGAACAGGTCGCGCACCCGGACGTCGAGCCTGCTGGGAGGCAGTTCCACCTGTTCCTCCGGGACCGGGGGCAGCGCCTCGATCCTGGCCCGGAGCACCTGGGCGACGAGGTCGCGCAGGCCGGGGTCGAGCTCCTGCGCCCTGGCGGGGTCCCCCCAGGCGAACCAGCTCATGTCGGGTGCGGTGTCCGTGCCCGGACCGGTGCCGGGGGCGTGACCGCCGCCGGGTGGTGTGTTCTCGTGAGCCATGCTCTACAGTTTTACATATGGCGTCAAAACGTAACGTAGAGGACCGGATCCTGGACGCGGCCCGCGCCTGCGTCGAGGCCTTCGGGGTGCGCCGCACCACGCTGACCGACGTGGCGCGCCGCGCCGGGGTCAGCAGGCCCACCGTGTACCGCCGCTGGCCCGACGCGACCGCGCTCGTCGCCGACCTCCTCACCCGCGAGCTGCGCCAGATCCTGAGGGACGAGGACGTGGCCTCCACCGACGGCCCGGCCGGGGAGAGCGTGCGTTCGGGCCTGGTCCGGCACGCGGCCCGGGTCGCCCGCACGATGCTGTCGCACCCCCTGTTCACCCGGATCGTGGACACCGAGCCCGAACTCCTGGCGACCTACACCTTCCACCGGCTGGGCGCCAGCCACCGGGCCGCCCTCGACCTGGTGGAACCGGTCATCGCCGAGGGGCAGCGCGACGGCTCGGTCCGCGCGGGCGATCCCGCGGCCCTGGCCCGTCTGGTCCTGGTCACCGTCCAGGGCACGGTCACCTCCCGCCGCCTGTTCGCCGACGTCCTCGACGAGGACCGGCTCGTCGGCGAACTCGCCGTCCTCCTCGACGGCTACCTCGCCCCCTGACCCGCCGCGACCCCACCGGGCCGGATGACACCGCACACCGGTCGACCCGCCACACCGCCCCCCGGAAAGGACCGCCCGCATGAGCACCACGAGTCCCGCGTCCCCGTCACTGAACACCGCCCGGAGAACCGCGGACCTCGCCGAACTGGAGGCCCGGCCCGAGGTGGACGTCCTGGTCGTCGGGGGAGGCGTGACGGGGGCCGGAGCCGCACTCGACGCCGCCTCGCGCGGTCTCTCCACCGTGCTGGTCGAACGCCACGACCTCGCCTTCGGCACCAGCCGGTGGAGCTCCAAGCTCGTTCACGGAGGCCTGCGCTACCTGGCGAGGGGGCAGGTCGGCATCGCCTACGAGAGCGCCCGCGAACGCGACGTGCTCATGCGGGTGACCGCGCCCCACCTGGTCCGCCCCCTGCCGATGGTCGTGCCGGTCCACCGCGGGAGCGGGCTGGCCAGGGCGCTGGCCGTGCGCGCGGGCATGGGCATGGGCGACCTCCTGCGCGTGATGGCGGGAACCCCCGGAAGCGTGCTGCCCCGCCCGCGCCTGCTCAACGCCCGCCAGACCCTGCGACTGCTCCCCGGGACCGCCAGGCGCGACCTGCTCGGGGGCATCCTCTCCTTCGACGGACAGCTCGTGGACGACGCCCGCCTCGTGATCGCCCTGGCGCGTACCGCCGCCCGCGAGGGGGCCCGGGTCATCACCCGCTGCTCCGCCGAGGCAGTCACCTCGGAGGGAGCGGTGCTGCGGGACGGGGCCACGGGCCGGATCATCCCGGTGCGCCCGCGCGCCGTCGTCAACGCCACCGGGGTCCACGCGGACCTCCTGGACCCCCGCGTGCGGCTTCGGCCCAGCCGGGGCAGCCACCTCGTACTCGACGGGGCGGCCCTCGGCCACCCGAAGGCCGCGCTCACCGTACCGATCGGCGGCAGCGTCAGCCGTTTCGTGTTCGCCCTGCCCCAGCCGGACGGGCGCGTGTTCGCCGGGCTCACCGACGAACCCCTGGACGGACCCGCCCCGTGTGTCCCGGAGGTGCCCGACAGCGACGTGGACTTCCTGCTCGACCAGTTCAACGCGGCGCTGGAGACCGGGCTCGGACGCGGTGACGTCATCGGCGCGTTCGCCGGACTGCGCCCGCTCCTGGAGGGGGTCGGCGACAGCGCCGACCTGTCACGCGAGCACGCCGTCTCCGTCGCACCGAACGGGACGGTCACCGTGGTCGGCGGGAAGCTCACCACCTACCGGGCGATGGCCGAGGAGGCCGTGGACGCGGCGGTGCGCGTCCACCGCCTGCCCGCGCGCCCCTGCCGGACGCGCTCCCTGGCCCTGGTCGGCGCAGCCTCCCGCGAGGAGCTGGACGCGGTGGACGCCCCGCGCCGCCTGGTCGACCGGTACGGCACCGAGGCCGTCGACGTCCTGGCCGGGGCCGCGGGCGCCCCCGACCTGCTCGCGCCGGTCGTGCGGGGTGTCACCGGCGCCGAACTCCGGTTCGGGGTGCGCCACGAGGGGGCCATGGACGCGGACGACCTGTTGGACCGCCGCACCCGGATCGGTCTGGTCCCGTCGGAGAGGGCCGAGGCGGAGGCGGCGGCCGAGAGCGCACTCGACGCGGTGGTCTGAAGGGCCGCGCCCCCCATGCGGCCGCCGACAGCCGGGCGGGGGAGCAAGCGGGAGGGCCCGGACACGGCCGCACGCGGCGCGGAACCACGGGCGGTCCGTGCCCCGGTATCCCAGGTACTCGCCACACCCGCATCCCCTGTCCCGCAGGGGTCTTATCGCGTAAGGTCGTAGCCGTTCCGCGCCGCACCTCCCCCTGGCGGCCGTCGAACGCTCCCGCAGCCGCCCCCTCCCACGGTTCGCCTGTTCACCGAGCCGCCCCGCCGAAGGAGTCACCCATGCCCACGCTCGTTTCCGTGCCCACCCTGGCCAAGGAGGAGGACTCCGTCCTCGCGGGTGTCCCGGACGAGTACCGGCACTACTTCAACGGCCGGCCGCCGGTCCCCTACACCAAGCGCCACTGGGAGTTCCCCGGGGAGCCCGCGAGCGTACCGCTGGCCCGCGCCTTCCTGGACACCTGCGCGGCGACCCGGGACTCGGAGTTCCGGTACGTGTTCTCCCTGCTGGGGACCGAACTGGCGACCAACGCCCTCCGGCACAGCCGTTCCGGTGAGAAGGACCAGACGTTCGTGCTCAAGGTGACCCGGGGACCCAACGGCCTGACCCTGGCCTGCCGCGACAACGGCAGGCCCACCAGCGCGCCGTCGGGGGAGGACGGCCCTCTGAGCGCCGCTCCGATGGTCGGCGACCGGCTCACCGCCGAGAACGGCCGCGGACTGGCCCTCGTCGACAGCTTCGCCACCACGTGGGGCGACAACGGGCACCCGAGCTTCCGCAAGGTCTGGTTCCACCTGGCCTACGACCTGCGGGGCAGTTCCTGGCCCGCCGCCTGACCAGGGGGGAGGCGCGGAGCGGTCGGCCCCGGCCGGGCACGGGCCCTTGTCAGGGCCGCCTCCGCCGTGCCAACATACCGGCGAGTAGCAAGGGTGGCGCAGATCACGGGACGGCGCGATCCCCGATCAGCCCGGGCGGTCGCGCCCGGAACCCCCAGGCGACTCCACGTCGGCACCGTCACCGAACGCGGTCCGCGACGACCGGCACCCCATGCCGGCCCGTGCCCCCCGACCGCCGAGCCGCACCCCCCCCGCGCGGCCCGATCCCGAGGTGTCCCCATGGATTCCGCCATCGCCACGATCGCGCTCCCCGCCGCGCTCGCCATCATCATGCTCGGCCTCGGCCTGAGCCTGACCACCGGTGACTTCGTCCGGCTCGTCAGGCTGCCCGGCACGGTCGCGCTCGTCCTCGGCTGCCAGATCCTCCTCCTGCCGCTGTTCGCGTTCGGACTGGTCCTGCTCTTCCAGCCGCCACCCGCCCTGGCGGTCGGCATGATGCTGCTGGCCGCCTCCCCGGGAGGCACCACCGCCAGCCTCTACAGCTACCTGTTCCGGGGCAACGTCGCGCTCAACATCTCCCTGACCGCGCTCAACTCCGTCACGGCGATGGTGAGCCTGCCGCTGATCACCAACCTGTCGATCGCCTTCTTCATGGGGGACGGGGACACCCTCGGCCTGCAGGCGGACAAGGTCCTCCAGGTCTTCGCGATCATCCTGGTTCCCGTCGCCGCGGGCATGCTCGTCAGAGCCAGGGCCGCCTCCTTCGCCCAGCGCATGGAGAGGCCGGTCAAGATCGCGTCGGTGCTGGTGCTGTTCGGCGTCATCGCCGTCGCCATCTTCCAGGAGCGCGCCAACCTCGGTGACTACATCGTCGCCGTGGGCCTGATGGTGCTGCTGTTCAACATCGCCAGCCTCGCCGTCGGCTACTGGGCACCGCGCGTCATCGGCACGGGCCGCCCCGAGGCGATCGCGTCCTGCATGGAGATCGGCCTGCACAACACCACGCTGTCCCTGGCCATCGCGCTCAGCCCCGCGCTGCTCGACAGCACCGAGATCGCGATCCCGTCGGCCGTGTACGGCGTGCTCATGTTCTTCACCGCGGGCGCGACCGGAATGCTGCTCAACCGGCGCGGCGCGCGTGAGGACGCCGGGGCCGCCGACGGCTGACCCGCCGGCCGCACAGGCGCGCTGCTCACCTGCCGTCGAGGTAGGCGAGCACCGCGCGCACCCGGCGGTGCCCGCTGTCGGACGGCGACAGCCCCAGCTTCGCGAAGATGTTGCCGACGTGCTTGTGCACCGCGTTCTCGGTCACCACGATCCGCTCGGCGATCTCCCCGTTGCCCAGCCCCTCCGCCATCAGCGCCAGCACCTCGTTCTCGCGCCGGGTGAGGGTCTCCAGGGGATCCCGGGACCGTCGCGCCAGAAGCTGCTGCACCACCGAGGGGTCCATCACCGTGCCGCCCTCCGCGACCCTGCGCAGGGCGTCCACGAACTCGCTCACCCGGCCCACCCGGTCCTTGAGCAGGTAGCCCACCCCGCCCCGGCCGTCAGCCAGAAGTTCACCGGCGTAGTCGCGCTCCACGTACTGCGACAGCACCAGCACCGGCAGCGCCTCGTGCCGCTGCCGGGCCGCGATCGCCGCGTGGATGCCCTCGTCCCGGAAGTTCGGCGGCAGCCGCACGTCCACGATCGCCAGGTCGGGCCGGTGCCAATCCACGGCGTCCGCGAAGGCCGCCGCGTCCACGGCGACCTCCACCACCTCGAACCCGCGCGTGGACAGAAGCAGCTCCAGGCCCGCGGACAACAGCACGTTGTCCTCGGCGATCACGATCCGCACGGCAGCTCCACATCGACCACGGTCGGCCCGCCTGCCGGGCTGTCCACGCGCACGGTACCGTCCAGGGCGGCCACCCGGCGACGGATCCCGGTCACCCCGCTGCCGCGGGACTCGTCCACCCCGCCCGCGCCGTCGTCGCGCACCGACACCCGCAGGACACCGCCGACCCGCTCCAGGCGCACGTCGATCTCCTGGGCGGTGCTGTGCCGCACCGCGTTGGTGACCGCCTCGGTGACCACGAAGTACGCGGCCGTCTCCGCGGCCACGGGCAGTGTGCCCAGCTCGCCCACGTCCAGCCTGGTCGCGACCGTGGTGCGGGCGACCAGCGCGCTCAGCGCCCCGGCCAGACCCCGGTCCGCGAGGATGGGCGGATAGATGCCCCGGATCACCTCGCGCAGTTCGGTCATCGCCTCCTCCGTCCCCTCGTGGGCGTTCTTCAGCAGCGCGGCGAGCTTGGGATCCTCCGCAAGCGCCTCCCGGGCCACACCCAGCTGCATCGCGATCGACACGAGCCGTGCCTGGGTGCCGTCGTGCAGGTCGCGCTCGATCCGGCGCAGCTCGGCACCGTGGGCGTCCACCACGTCCGCGCGGGTCCGGCTCAGCTCGTCCACCCGTGCGGCCAGAAGCTCCGCCTCGGTGGGGGCCAGCAGTCGCAGGTTCAGGCGGGCGTGCGCCTTGGCCGCCCGGACCACGACCCACCGGAGCAGGACGAACCCGAGCACGAGCTGTACGGCCATGGTGGTCAGAGCTGTGCCCCAGCTGTCGGCGGGGAACCACAGGAACTGGAACTCCTGGCCCTCGGGGGCCGCCCACCAGAACGGGAACTGCGCCGCGGAGAGGGGCATGGCGACCGCGCCCAGACCCAGGAGGCCCACCGGCAGGCTCACCACCGCGAACACGGGCATCCACAGCAGCACCCTGCGGGTGGACGGCTCGCGCCACAGTGCGCGGAAGCCGGGGACCTCGGCGCCGGGGAGATCCGGCACCGGAACCCCGAGCAGGCGGGAGGCCTGGCCCTGGTGCCAGGCGGCGAACCTCCCCATGGCTCCGAGCCAGTGCGGCAGCAGCATGAACCCGATGCCGCCGATCGGCACGGTGAGCACCACGGCCAGTGTCAGGGGCAGCGCCACCAGCATGGCCAGACCGGACCCGAAGGCCACCAGCAGGTAGCCGCTCGCCCACAGCGCACGAGCCCAGACATCATTCATCCTCGGTCCTCTCGCAGTTCACGCCGTTCGTGTCCGAACCGCTCGGCACCGATCAGTCTGGGCCATTCCGGAGGTGTCCGGCACTACAGCCAGCCACCCTGTTCGCCCTACGGTCCGGAGGGTGCGCGGCGAAAACCCGGGGTTCCCGGACAACCGTTCGCCAACGCATGGGCATCTCAGGAAAGAAGTCGGGGAAGGACCCCGGCGTCGGCGCACACACGGAGAAAGGAGGGGCCGGTGCTCTCCCCGAACCGCACGCCACTGCCCCGCCCGGTCCACGGGATCTACGTCCGCAACGTCCTCCAGAGCTGCGGCGGCTACTTCGCCGCCGCCTGGGCCGAGGCGGAGCCCCTGCCGGACGGGCACCCCGACGGTTTCGAGTTCGTCAACGCGGTCCCACCCGTCGGCCCGAGGAGGGAGTGCCTGCCCGACGACCTGGCGGTGGCCTTCGCCGAGGGCCTGCGGCTGGCATGGCACGCCGGCGGCGGAGCGCAGCCGGGTCTCGTGGCCCTGGTGCGTCTGGTCGACGCCCGCTGGCACCGGGAGGACTCCACACCGCGAGCCTTCCGGATGACCGGTGAGCTGGCCGCCCTGGAGATCTCCCGCTGCGTGTCCGAGAACCGGGACCCGCGCCCCGTGCTGCGCAGCAGCAGACAGCCCTACCTGCCGTGGGAGCGGAGCATGGTCGGTGTCCTCAGCGACTGATGCCCCCGGTCAGCCCGACCGGTCCCCTCACCGCCCCGTGCCCGCGCCCCCTCGGCGGTCGTGGCCGCCGGGGGTGTGGGCGGTGGCGGTTGCGTTCTTCTCGCGCAGGGCCGCCTGACGAGGGCTGCGGTCTCTTCGCGCGGGCGGGGCCCGGCCCGGGGCAGGGGGCGGGCACCGCGGGGCGCCGTGCTCAGTCCTCCTCGCTCTCCTCCTCGTCCTCGTCCCCGGTGAGGGAGTCCACGGCGACCGCGACGCTGATCACCAGGGCGGCGTCGCCGCCGAGGTCGTGTCTGTGGGTGTTGACGTCCACCGCGTAGGTGTCCCGGATGCGGAACCACTTGCGGGACACGTGCGCGACGGTGCCGTGCTCGTCGCTGATGACGTACTCCTTGCCCAGGAAGTCGCCGGTGACCTCCCAGTCGGGTGCGCCCTCCATGTCCACCACGAGCTTGTCGCGCAGGGGGTTGACCAGGCGCTTGCGCACGGTGGCGACGGTGTCGCCGTCGCGTTCGACGCGCATCTGGTCGCGGATCTTGAACAGCTTCTTGCGGATGACGGTGAGGACGTTGCCGTCGGTGTCCTTGAGCTCGAAGGTCGTGCGGATCCGCAGGGCCTTGCCGTCGACGAGGAAGACCTTCTGGTCGTTCTCGTCGGTCACCCAGTAGTCGTCACCGATGTCAAAAACGCGTTCGCGTACCAGGAACTTCATGACTCGAAGCTAGGGCACGGCGACCCGGCGCACCACCCCGGGCCAGAGCCTGTGGACGACACGCGCGTCCGTGGTGCTCCAGGGGCGCAGGGGTCGCAGGGTGTGGATGTGGTGCCCCTGTCAGGTCTCCACCGGGGCGAGGTCGCGCAGCGCCCCCACGAGAGGGGCCAGTTCCGGGGTCCGGGCCGCCTCGTCCAGGGTCTCCCTGAGCACGGCGTCGTGCGTGGGACGTGCCTCGACGAGCAGGGCCCTCCCCGCCGGGGTGAGCTCGGTGTAGATGCCGCGCCGGTCGTCCGCGCACAGCACACGGGTGAGCAGCCCGCGGTCCTCCAACCTGGTGACCAGGCGGGTGGTGGCGCTGTTGGACAGAGCGGCGGCGCGGGCGAGCTGGCGCATGCGCATGTGCCAGCCGTCCTGGCGGTCGAGGGCGTCCATGACGGTGTACTCCACCACGGAGATGCCGTGCCCCGACTGGAGGGCCTTCTCCAGGGAGGCCTCGATCAGCCCGTGGACGGCGGCGAGCGTCCGCCATCCGTGCGCGCGGATCTCCACGGCGTCGTCGGCGATGCCCATGGCCACACCCCGTTTCCCTCGGCCAGCGGCGTGCTGGGGCACACATAATAGCAGCTTGCGCCGATAGGGGGCGTGTGCAACTATCTTCGTTGCGTATGCAACTAGTGCACACGCAACGACCAAGTCCCGTTCGGAGGCACACTCCTCATGCCGCTCGCGCTCTACGCCCTCGCCGTCGGGGGTTTCGGCATCGGACTCACCGAGTTCGTCATCATGGGCCTGCTGCCCGAGGTGGGCGCCGACTTCGGCGTCACACCCACCGTCGCCGGGTACCTCATCTCCGGCTACGCGCTCGCCGTCGCCGTCGGCGGTGTCGGGTTGACGGCCCTCCTGCACACCGTCAACCGCAAGCGGGCACTCCTGCTCCTCATGGTGCTGTTCATCGCGGGCAACACCGTCTCCGCGCTCGCCACCACCTACGAGGTCATGCTCACAGGGCGGATCCTCGCCGCACTGTGCCACGGTGCGTTCTTCGGCATCGGCGCGGTCCTCGCGGCGGGCCTCGTGCCCGCGCACCGCAAGGCCGCCGCCATCTCCGTCATGTTCGCCGGTCTGACCACCGCCAACGTCCTCGGCGTCCCCTTCGGTACCTTCCTGGGCCAGGCCCTCGGATGGCGCTCCACCTTCTGGGCGATCACCGCCATCGGGATCGTCGCGTTCGTCGGCATCGTCGCGCTCGTCCCCGACACCGGTGCGGCCGAGAAGGCGGAGCGAAGTGGATCCGGAGGGCTGCGCGTCGAGTTCGGCGCGTTCCGCAGCCTCCAGGTGTGGCTCTCGCTGGCGGTCACCGTGCTCGGCTTCGGCGGCATGTTCGGCGGATTCACGTACATCGCGTTCACCCTCACGGAGGTCACGGGATTCTCCTCGGCCGCGGTGCCGTGGCTGCTCGTCCTCATCGGTGTCGGCCTGTTCGCCGGGAACCTGCTCGGAGGGCGCTTCGCCGACCGCGACCTGGGCCGCACCCTCCTGATACTGCTCACCGGACTGGCCCTGGTCCTGGGCGTGTTCGCACTGGTCGCCCACCTCCCCTGGGCGACGGTGGCCGCCCTGGTGCTGATGGGCGGGTTCGGGTTCGCGACCGTCCCCGGGCTCCAGATGCGCATCATGGGGTTCGCCGACACGGCGCCCACGATGGCCTCCGGCGCCAACATCGCGGCGTTCAACGTCGGGAACGCCCTGGGCGCCTGGGCAGGTGGTCTCGGCCTGGCCGCGGGGCAGGGCTACACCTCGCCTCTGTGGACCGGGGGGCTGATCACCCTTGTCGGCCTGGGTGTGATGGTCTTCGCAGCGCTGGCGCCCGGAGGAGAGTTCTCCCGCCGTCCGCTCCCGGCGCGGGAGGCCGCCCCGGTCGACTGACGGAGGTTCGCTCCGCCCGAGCTCCCGTTCCGGCCCCGCGGTGTGTGGGAGCCGGCTCACGCCGGCGGCGTGATGCGGACGTTGCCGGGCGGTCGTGCCGGTGGGGTGCCGGCGGGGGTGCCGCCGGTCGAGGAACCCGCGCTTCTTCCGGTGTGGGACGCCAGGTGCGGGAAGGTAGGAACCATCCGACCCGAAGGACGTCATGACCTGGCACACGCAACCGATGGCCGCCCTGGACTTCGAGTCCACCGGCCTGGACCTGGCCACCGACCGGATCGTCACCGCCGCACTGTGGCGGATCGACCCCGGCGCCCGCACCAAGGAGGCCACCACCTGGCTGGCCGACCCCGGGGTGGAGATCCCCCCGGAGGCCGCCGCCATCCACGGGATCACCACCGAGCACGCCCGCGAGCACGGCCGCCCCGCCGCCGAGGTGGTCGCCGAGATCGGCGCCGCCCTGGAGCGGGTCGTCGTGGACGGGCTGCCCGTGGTGATCTACAACGCCCCCTACGACCTCGGCCTGCTCTCGGCCGAACTGGAACGGTACGGCGCGGGGGTGAGCTACTTCGGGCAGCTGCGCGTCGTCGACCCCCTGGTGCTGGACAAGCAGATGGACCCCTACCGCAGGGGCGGCCGCACCCTGGTGGACGTGTGCGCGCACCACGGCGTGCCCCTGGACGAGAAGCAGGCGCACGGGGCCTCCGCCGACGCGCTCGCCGCCGCCCGTCTGGCGTGGAAGCTCGGCGCCGCCCACCCCGAGCTGGCCGAGATGGGCCTGGACGACCTGCACACCGCCCAGGTCGGCTGGAAGGCCGACCAGGCGGCCTCCTTCCAGGCCTACCTGCGACGGGGCCGGGACCCCGAGGCGGTCATCGACGGGTCGTGGCCGCTCGCCAAGGCCTGATTTCCCGGCCCCCGCGGCGAGGGCCGGGGGAGGGGTGGCCCCCGCGGGCGATCGGGCCGTCCCTCCCCTGCCCGAGGACGGATCACCGTCCCCGGGCCCCTCGCCCAGGGGCCCCGCTACCCCCGAGGCGGCACGAAGCTCCAGCCGGTGCCCGCCAGGGCCAGCGCCCGCGCCTCGACCACGGCCATGCGTGCCGCCCGCTCCTCCCGGTCGGTGTGCGCGGCCGAGGCCGTCACCTGACCGGGCCACTTCCGGTACAGCAGGCCGGGCTCCTTCGTGAACCACCCGCGGCTCACGGCGTCCAGCGCCAGCAGCAGTCCGGTGTCCTCCGACGCGGGGAGAGCCATCCAACCGCCGAGGGCCAGGAGCAGGTCGCGGCGCACGCAGAGCGTCGCCGGGTGCACCTGCGCCAGGAAGTCGTGCTCCCTCCAGTAGGAGAGGACGGATCCGCGCTCGACGGGCCCTTCGCCGGGGTCGCCCCCGAAACCGGCGGTGGTGCCGTCGGGCAGCAGGTCGAGGACCGCCGACGCCGCCCACGCGGCTCCGGACCCACCCGCCAGCGCGGCGACGTCCCGCGCCAGAGCCCCCGGCGTCAACTGGTCGTCGGCGTCCAGGACCTTGACGAACTCGCCCTTCGCACGGGACAGCGCCATCGTGCGGGCCATGCCCGCCCGGCCGGGCCGCCCCTGCCCGAAGCTCACCCGGGCGTCCTCCGCGAGGTGGGGGCGGACCGCGTCCGTCTTCCCGTCCTCCTGGACCACCCACTGCCACTCCCACCCGCGGGGGAGCCGCTGCTCCACGAGGGACCGGTACGCGGCGGGCAGGAAAGGGGCGCCCGGCGCGTGTACGGCCGTGATGACGGAGACGATCCGGGTCATCGGCTACCAGCGCTCCAGCCGCGTCGTGAAGACCGCCTCGGAGCGGTCGCCGGGAAGGATGACCTCGGACCAGTCCACGACCCTGCCCCGCGTGTCGATCGAGGTCTTCCTGAGCACCATCACGGCGGTGCCCGCGCCGAGCCCGAGACCGTCCGCCTCGTCCGGGGTGGGCGGCCTCGCCGTGATCCTCTCCTCCACACGGTCCACCTCGACGCCGACCGTGCGCAGCTGGCTCTGCGTGCCCCCGGGCCACGGTTCCCGGGTCTCGTCGAGCAGGTCGGGATTGGACTCCACCAGGTCGAGAGCGAGGTAGGAGGACGCCACGCTGAACGGTGCGTCCTCGTCGCGGTGGCGTGTCCGGTAGACGCGTTCCAGCAGCGCGGTCCCCTGCGGGACCCCGAGGGCCTCCGCCAGGCCGGGGTCGGCCCCGACCCGCGTGTAGCGGGCGCTGAACACCAGGTCGTCCACCACGGACCCGGTGTCGTTCTCGGTCGCCCCGGTGGCGCTCCGCTCCCGCAGGCCCGCGTGGGCCCGGTCCTTCTCCCACTGGTGGCGTTCGCTGCTCCGCCGCACCGTGCGCCGCGGTGCGAGCACGACGGTGACCGAGTCACCCTTGTCCCCGACCAGGCCCTCGGCGCGGAGGAGCACAAGCGCCCCGCGCACGGCCGCCGGGTCCGTGCCGTGGAGTTCTGCCAGTTCGGCCTCGGAGGGCATCGGCCCACCGGGGGCCGGGTCCCCGGCCCGGATCCGCCGCCGCAGCTCACCCGCGACCCGCTCGTACTCCCTGCCCCCGACCATGCGTCTCTCACCCGTTCCCACCGGTCCTAGACGGACCGTCACCAGGAGTCGGGGACGTCGTCCCCCTGCCAGGCGGGTCGATCTCCTCCGGGCCGTCGCGCCCGAACACGGCCCCGGCACGGCGTCCGGGGCGCGTCGGGGCCCTCGGAGTCCCGGGAAAAGAAAAAGACCAGCGGGGAACAGTGTTCCCGCTGGTCGTCTCCGTATGGCGCTGACGCGCCCGTGTGCCCCCTGCAGGATTCGAACCTGCGCCCTCGGCTCCGGAGGCCGATGCTCTATCCCCTGAGCTAAGGGGGCTGGCTTGCGTGAACAACTGTAGCAGGGGAGTCAGGCCCTTCGTCCACTGCTGGCGGGCGCTCCCGGGAGGGGTGCGCCGATCGGCGGATTCCAGTGGTGCCGTGTCACCGCGCGGCGGTAGTGTCACGCCCGTGAACGCCCTACCCACACGGGTTCTCGTCGTCGAGGACGACGACGTGATCCGGGAACTGATCCGCCTCAACCTCGAACTGGAGGGGTTCGAGGTGTTCACTGCCGTGGACGGACGGGACTGCCTCGACCGGGCCGCCCACATCGCCCCCCACGTCATCACCATGGACGTGATGATGCCCCGCATGGACGGCTGGACCGCCGCCGAGCGGCTCCGTGCGGACACGCGCACCCGGGACTGCCCCATCATCCTGGTCACCGCCCGCACCCAGGCCGACGACCAGCGGCGCGGCGAGCGGATCGGCGTCGACGCCTACGTCACCAAGCCCTTCGACCCCGATGCGCTCATCGACGTCATCCGCGAACTCGTCGACCGTGCCGGAGGCCCCGCATGACCCCCGGACGCCTTGAGGCCCTCCTGCGGGAGGCCGCCGCCCGCGCGTTCGACCTTCCTCCGGACGAGGTCCCGTTCGTGTGGCCGCGCCACGACCAGGCCGACGGGGCGGCCGACGCCGCCACCGCTCTGGCGCCGCGCCTGCTCGGGAAGGTCGCCGCACAGCTCCCTCCGGGAGGGGGACGCGGCCGACGCCTCCACCTGCTGGTCGGCGGCCGTGTGGCGGCGCAGCTGGAGAGCATGCGCGAGGCGGGTCTGGCGGACTTCGCCCGGGTCCTCTGTGACGGACGCGGCTTCCTCAACATCACCTTCACCGACGACCAGCGCGACGCCCTGGTGGCCGAGGCGGCCGACGGCCCCCGCTTCCTCACCGGCCGCGCCTGGGACGGCGAGGGGGAGTGGCCGCGGACCACCCTGCACGTCGCGGGACCGGTAGCCCGGGCCCGCAGGCTCGCCCGCGCCGACGCCCGGGGCCGCATAGCGCTGGCCACCGGGTCGCGGCCACCGCCGCCGGGCCCGGGCGGCGCCGAGGTGTCCTGGCGCGACCCCTACCTGGACGGCGACCGGAGCGAACTCGTCACCCCCGCGGCGCGTGCCCTCGGCGCAGTCGGGGAGGACAGCGCGCGCGTCGCCTTCTGCCGGTCGGTGCCCGAGCGGCCCCGCGCAACCGAGACCACCGGCCGCGACCTGCCGGTCCTGCCGTCCGCGGAGTACCCCGGGGCCTGGGCCCGTCTCACCGACGCCAACCCCGCCTTCCGGCTGCGCCACGCGCACGCCCACGCCGTCACCCGCGGACGCTGGACGGCGGAGGGGGCGCCGCCCCCCACCGGGTGCCCCGCGCACACCGCGGCGGTACGCGGCCTCCTCTTCGACGGGCCAGGCGTCCTGGACACGGCCGCGCGCCGAGAGGAACCCCATATCCTGGTGAGATACCTGGAAGCGCTGGCCAGTGCCTACGATGAGTGGCGGACGTGTCCCTACTCGGCCGCCGGACCGGCGGAGCGGACCGCCGCGGTTCCGGACACGGCCACGGCACTGCCCGTCGCCGTCGCCGGAGTCCTCCGCACCGGGCTCTTCCTGCTCGGGGTGTCAGCGCCCACAAGGCTGTAGACACCCCGCCGTGCCTTCGGGGGCACACCCATTCCACGCGTTCCGATCGGGTTGGTGGACAATGGGCCCGGGCGCCACCGCCGGGGGCCCGCCGACCCGCCCAGCCGTACAGTTCCAGCCGAAAGCCCATCATGAGCCGCTACGCCCACCCCGCCGGATCCCGTCACGCGGAGATCCTGCCGGAGGACAACCCGCCGCTGCCGCCGGAGAACCTCAACGACCTGAACCCCCGGGTATGGCCGGCGACGGCCCGCCGTTCGGAGGGGGAGGTCACGATCGGCGGTGTCGGCGTGCGCGAACTCGCCGCCACCCACGGGACGCCCCTCTTCGTCATGGACGAGGAGGACTTCCGCGGCCGTGCGCGCGACTACCGCACGGCCTTCTCCGACGCCGACGTCTACTACGCGGGCAAGGCACTGCTGAACAAGGCCGTCGCCCGCTGGGTCATGGAGGAGGGCCTCAAGCTGGACGTGTGCTCGGGCGGCGAACTCGCCGTCGCCCTGGCCGCCGGGGTTCCCGCCGAGCGCATCGGCATGCACGGCAACAACAAGTCCGTCCACGAACTGCACCGCGCCGCCGAGGCCGGTGTGGGACGGATCATCATCGACTCCTTCGACGAGATCGCGCGCCTGGAGTCGGTCGCCGCCGGACTCGGCGTCCACCCGAAGGTCCTCATCCGTGTGACCACGGGCGTCGAGGCGCACACCCACGAGTTCGTGGCCACCGCGCACGACGACCAGAAGTTCGGCTTCGCGCTGAGTACCGGGGCCGCGGCCGACGCCGTCCGCAGCGTTCTCGACGCACCCCACCTCGAACTGGTGGGCCTGCACTCGCACATCGGCTCGCAGATCTTCGACACCTCCGGGTTCGAGGTCGCCGCCCGCCGGGTCGCCCGGTTCCTCACCGGTGTCCACGAGGACCTGGGCATCACCCTCGCCGAACTCGACCTCGGCGGCGGACTCGGCATCGCCTACACCTCCGGCGACGACCCCCTCGACCCCAAGG
This sequence comes from Nocardiopsis sp. NPDC058631, assembly GCF_042716955.1. Taxonomy (NCBI): domain Bacteria; kingdom Bacillati; phylum Actinomycetota; class Actinomycetes; order Streptosporangiales; family Nocardiopsidaceae; genus Nocardiopsis; species Nocardiopsis sp. NPDC058631. Next base: position 39,223 of record NZ_JBHXQY010000018.1, read on the forward strand.
CGATCGCCGCGGGCCTGACCTCCATCGTGCGCAGGGAGTGCCAGGACGCGGGGCTGCCCATGCCGCGCATCGCCGTCGAGCCGGGGCGCGCACTGGCGGGCCCGGCCGGGATCACCGTCTACGAGGTGGGTACGGTCAAGGACGTCGAGGGGATCCGCACCTACGTCAGTGTCGACGGGGGGATGAGCGACAACATCCGTACCGCCCTGTACGGCTCGGAGTACACGAGCCAGCTGGTGTCCCGGGAGAGCGACGCCGCCCCCATGCTGTCGCGCCTGGTGGGCAAGCACTGTGAGAGCGGCGACATCATCGTCCACGACCTCTACCTCCCGGAGGACCTGAGGCCGGGCGACCTGGTGGCGGTGGCCGCCACGGGTGCCTACTGCTACTCCATGGCGAGCAACTACAACCATCTGCCCAGGCCGGCCATGGTGGCGGTCAGGGACGGGAGCGCGCGCGTCATCGTGCGCAGGGAGAGCGAGGAGGACCTGCTCCGCCTCGACGTCGGCTGAACAGTCCACTCCGAGGCGGCGCAGCCGCGCGAGGTGGGGACACGAGAGAAGTGGGAGTCACGCCCAAATGGCGATGAAGGTGGCGCTGCTCGGATGCGGCGTTGTGGGTTCGGAAGTCGTCCGCCTGGTCAACGAACAGTCCGAGGAGCTGGCCGCGCGGGTGGGCACGCCGATCGAGATCGGCGGGATCGCGGTGCGTCGCATCGACCGCGACCGCGGGGTCGACCCAGCGCTGCTGACCACCGATGCCACGGCCCTGGTGACGCGTCCCGACATCGACCTCGTGGTCGAGGTGATCGGCGGGATCGAACCGGCCCGCTCGCTGATCCTCGCCGCGGTCAAGGCGGGCAAGTCCGTGGTGACGGCGAACAAGGCATTGCTCGCGGAGGACGGTCAGACCCTGCACGCGGCCGCCCGCGACGCCGGGGTGGACCTGTACTACGAGGCGTCCGTGGCGGGGGCGATCCCGCTGCTGCGCCCGCTGAGGGACTCGTTGGCCGGTGACCGGGTCAACCGCGTGCTGGGCATCGTGAACGGCACCACCAACTACATCCTCGACCGGATGGACTCCCAGGGTGCGGGGTTCACGGAGTCCCTGGAGGAGGCCCAGGCCCTCGGGTACGCGGAGGCCGACCCCACCGCCGACGTGGAGGGCTTCGACGCCGCGGCCAAGGCCGCGATCCTGGCGCGGCTGGCCTTCCACACCCAGCGGGTGACCGCCGCCGACGTCCACCGCGAGGGCATCACCGGCGTGTCCGCGGGTGACATCGCCAGCGCGCGTGCGATGGGCTGCGTGGTCAAACTCCTGGCGATCTGCCAGCGCTCCGAGGACGGCGGGTCGGTGGGCGTGCGCGTCCACCCGGTGATGCTGCCGGTCGAGCACCCGCTGGCCAGTGTCAAGGAGGCCTACAACGCGGTCTTCGTCGAGGCCGAGTCGGCGGGACGCCTCATGTTCTACGGGGCGGGCGCGGGCGGCACACCGACCGCGAGCGCGGTCCTGGGCGACCTGGTCGCGGTGGCGCGCAACCGCCTCGCGGACACGTCCGTGGCCGAGGGGGCACACGACACGGGGCTGCCGGTGCACGACATGGGCCACACCATCACCAGCTACCACGTGGCGCTGGACGTGGCCGACCGTCCCGGTGTGCTCTCCAAGGTCGCGGAGATCTTCGCCGACCACGGGGTGTCCATCAAGAACGTCCGGCAGGAGGGGACCGGGGACGACGCGCAGCTGGTCCTGGTCAGCCACCCCGCGCCGGACGCCGCGCTCAGCTCCACGGTCGAGCTGCTGCGCGAGCACGACATGGTCCGTGAGGTGGCCAGCGTGATGCGGGTGGAGACCTTCTCGGACTGACATCCGGGGGCGCGCCGACCTCGCGTACCGGCACGGCCGCGGAGGCCGGCCGGGGGTGCGCCCCCGGTGCGGGGGCGGGGCCGCGCGGATCTTCCGCGCGGCCTCCCGACCATGCCCGGATGGGCCACATGATGAGACGCTGACGACCGCGATTCGAGATACTGTGTGCGGGGTCGTAGACTCGTAGCTGGTCGGGACCCTGAGGCGCCAACGCGCACCGTGGAGAACCCCACCGCAATCCACCGCGCGCAAGCGAAGCCGCATCCACCCGAAAGGGACTCAGTCGTGAGCATGGCACGGGCGTGGCGAGGCATCGTCGAGGAGTACCGCGACCGCCTCCCCGTCAACGAGAACACCCCCGTCGTCACCCTCCAGGAGGGCGGCACGCCCCTGCTGCCGGCCACGCGCGTCTCCGAACTCACGGGCTGCGAGGTCTTCCTCAAGGTCGAGGGGCTCAACCCCACCGGCTCCTTCAAGGACCGCGGCATGACGATGGCCATCTCCAAGGCCGCCGAGGACGGCGCCAAGGCCGTCATCTGCGCCTCCACCGGCAACACGAGCGCGAGCGCGGCCGCCTACGCCATCCGCGCGGGCATGACCTGTGCCGTTCTGGTGCCCCAGGGCAAGATCGCCATGGGCAAGCTCGCCCAGGCACTCGTCCACGGAGCCCGCCTGCTCCAGGTCGACGGCAACTTCGACGACTGCCTCGAACTGGCCCGCAAGCTCAGCGTCGACTACCCCGTCGCCCTCGTGAACTCGGTCAACCCGTACCGGCTCCAGGGCCAGAAGACCGGTGCGTTCGAGATCGTGGACGCCCTCGGCGACGCACCGGACGTCCACTGCATCCCGGTGGGCAACGCGGGCAACATCAGCGCCTACTGGATGGGCTACAGCGAGTACGCCCGTGACGGGATCTCCTCGAAGAGCCCGCGCATGCTCGGATTCCAGGCCAGCGGCTCCGCGCCCATCGTCAACGGCGCCCCCGTCACCAGCCCGAGCACCATCGCCACCGCCATCCGCATCGGCAACCCGGCCTCCTGGAAGCTCGCGGAGCAGGCGCGCGACGAGTCCGGCGGACTGATCGACAAGGTCACCGACCGCCAGATCATGGCCGCCTACAAGCTCCTCGCCGCGGAGGAGGGAGTGTTCGTCGAACTCGCCTCCGCCGCCAGCGTCGCCGGTCTCATGCAGGCCGTCGGGGCCGGCCAGGTCGAGCGCGGCAGCCGCGTGGTCTGCACCGTCACCGGCAACGGCCTCAAGGACCCCGACTGGGCACTGGCCGGAGCCTCCTCCGCCGTCACCGTCCCCGTGGACGCACTCGCCGCCGCCCAGGCCCTCGACCTCGCCTGAGGACGACCGCCGTCCGCGGCCCCGGCGCGGCGGGAGATGACCCGTCGCGCGCCCCGCACAGGAGAAAGTCCGCCGTGACCCCACCACGCCCCACCGCGGTGTCCGTCCGCGCGCCCGCCACCAGCGCCAACCTCGGTCCGGGCTTCGACGCCCTCGGCCTGGCCGTGCGCCTGTACAACGAGTTCGAGGCCACCCTCAGAGACGACGGCCGACTCCGCGTCCGGGTGAGCGGTGAGGGCGCGGGAGAGGTCCCGCTCGACCAGCGGCACCTCGTCGTCCGCGCCATGCGCGAGACCTTCGAGAGAGCCGGGGAGGTGCTCCCCGGGCTCGACCTGACGTGCGTCAACAACGTGCCCCACGCGCGGGGGCTCGGCTCGTCCTCCTCCGCGATCGTCGGCGGTGTCGCCGCCGCCAGCGCCCTGCTGGGGCGGGTCGGTCCCGACGGCGGCCCGGACCGGGACGGCATCTACCAGATCGCCGCCGACATCGAGGGCCACCCCGACAACGTGGCGCCCTGTGTCTACGGCGGGTACACGGTCGCCTACCGGGACGGAGAGCGGTGGGGCGCGGTGCGCCTCTCCCCGGACGAGCGGATCCTTCCGGTGCTGTGCGTCCCGGGCGAGCGGCTGTCCACCGAGCGGGCGAGAGGGCTGCTGCCCGAGACGGTGCCGCACGCAGACGCCGCCTTCAACGCCGGCCGTTCCGCGCTCATGACGGCGGCCGTATGTGGCCATCCCGAAACCCTGTACGCGGCGACCGAGGATCGGCTACACGAGTCCTACCGGGCGCCGGCGATGCCACGCACCCTCGACCTCATTCGTGACCTGCGTGAACACGAGGGGTTGCCCGCCGTGGTCTCCGGTGCGGGGCCCACGGTGCTGGTGTTGTGCTCGGTCGGCTCCGGTGCGGCGGAGGCTGATTCGCCGGAAATCATCCGGCAGGTTGATTCGATTCGTCGGAGGGCGGGTAATGATTGGGACATACGCCCCCTGCACGTTGAGCCGGAGGGGTGCGGTCCCCATCTCCCCATCCGTAGCACCTGTGTCGAGGAATAGCCGTGGCCTCTGGTGATGTTAGGCTTGGTGAAGCACCAGATGCCCCGTTGCGGGGCGAGTGCTCATCCGCCACAGCGGCTTCCGCATCCCATACTCCGGTGGTCCGGTCTCACGACCACTCGGAAGCGGCGGCCAACGTGTCGAGTCAGCGGTTCTCCCGCGACTGTGCCAACGTCATCGAAGTCCACTCCTCCTCGGATGAGTGTGTCACCACGGTTGACGGGCATCACCACCGAGCCATCCGCCCCGACGTCTGGCTGTACCCAGAGCCCGCCGCGATTGGGTAGGGGACCGTCTCCATACCGGTTTCCGACATCCACGTGGGGCACGCCCTACCCGGCCCCTGCCGGTTCGCACCACCGGGCCGGCCGATCAAGCAATCCGCTGACGGCCGAAGCCCGCTCCTTGGGAAGGACCCTTAGTGAGCGACACCACCGAACTCCATACGGACGCGGCGGTCGACAGCAAAGCCTCCACCGGCGCCTCCGTAGCGGAGGCTGGCGATGGCGCGCCCACAGGTGCGCCGTCCAGGTCCCGCACGGCGTCGCGCGGTACCGGGCTCGCGGCTCTGAAACTCCCCGAGCTTCAGAAGCTCGCCTCCAGCCTGGGCATCACCGGTACGGGGCGCATGCGCAAGAGCGACGTCATCGCCGCGATCGAGACCAAGCAGGGTGGCCCCGTGGGCGGCCCGGCGAAGGCCAAAACCGCAAAGAAAGCCGACCCGGCCCCCAAGGCCGGTAAGGTCGAGGCAACCGACGGCTCGATCGAGGCCCAGGCCCCCGACACGGCGAGCACGGACGAAGCCCCGCGCCAGCGCGCGGCCGACCGGCCGTCGGACCAGGCCGTGACCGACCCCCAGGGTGGACGGGGCGACAAGTCGTCCCGCAGCCGGCGTTCGTCCCGCAGGCGCGGTGACGAGACCGGCGACCCGGCCAGGTCGGTGGACGGCGCCGACTCCTCTACCTCCGCGAGCAGCGTGACCAAGACATCCAGTACCCCCCAGAAGAACGGCCCCGACTCCGCCGAGGACCGTGACAACAGGTCCGGGCAGGGTCGCGAGCGCCAGCGCAACCGCCGCAACCGCAACCGCGGTGGCGACGACCAGAACGCCAACGGCAGTGCCCCGCAGCAGAGCGGAGGCGGTCAGAACCAGGGTCAGAGCCAGAGCCAGGGCCAGAGCCAGGGCCGGGACCGCGACAGGGACCGCGACCGCGACCGTGACAGGGACAGGGACCGCAACTCCGGAGGCGACGACGACGACTTCGGCGGACGCCGCCGGGGACGCCGCCGGGACCGCCGCGACCGCCGCGGACGCGGCGGGGGCCAGGAGCCGGAGCCGGTGATCGGCGAGGACGACGTCCTACTGCCCGTCGCGGGCATCCTGGACATCCTGGACAACTACGCCTTCGTCCGGACCACCGGCTACCTGCCGGGCCACAGCGACGTGTACGTCTCCCTGGCCCAGGTGCGCAAGCACGGCCTGCGCAAGGGCGACCACATCATCGGCGCGGTCCGCCAGCCCAAGGACGGCGAGCGCCGGGAGAAGTTCAACGCCCTGGTGCGGCTGGACTCGGTCAACGGCATGTCGCCGGACCAGGCCCGGGGCCGCCAGGAGTTCTCCAAGCTGGTCCCGCTCTACCCCCAGGAGCGCCTGCGACTGGAGACCGAGCCGCACATCCTCACGACGCGGATCATCGACCTGGTGGCGCCCATCGGCAAGGGCCAGCGCGGGCTCATCGTCTCCCCGCCCAAGGCGGGCAAGACGATGGTGGTTCAGGCGATCGCCAACGCGATCACCGAGAACAACCCCGAGTGCTACCTGATGGTGATCCTGGTCGACGAGCGGCCCGAGGAAGTCACCGACATGCAGCGCACGGTCAAGGGCGAGGTCATCTCCTCGACCTTCGACCGTCCCGCGGAGGACCACACGGTCGTCGCCGACCTGGCCATCGAGCGGGCCAAGCGGCTCGTCGAGATGGGCATGGACGTCGTCGTCCTGCTGGACTCCATCACCCGCCTGGGCCGCGCCTACAACCTGGCCGCCCCGGCGAGCGGACGCATCATGTCCGGTGGTGTGGACTCCACCGCCCTCTACCCGCCGAAGCGTTTCTTCGGCGCGGCCCGCAACATCGAGGGCGGCGGCTCGCTGACCATCCTGGCGACCGCGCTGGTCGAGACCGGCTCGCGCGCCGACGAGGTGATCTTCGAGGAGTTCAAGGGCACCGGCAACATGGAGCTCAAGCTCAGCCGGGGCCTCGCGGACAAGCGGATCTTCCCGGCCGTGGACGTGGACGCCTCCAGCACCCGTAAGGAGGAGATCCTGATGTCGCCGGAGGAACTGGGCGTCGTCTGGAAGCTCCGCCGGGTTCTGCACGCGCTCGACACCACACAGGCGATCGAGCTGCTCCTGGACAAGATGAGGGAGTCCAAGAGCAACGCGGAGTTCCTGCTCCAGATCCAGAAGACCACCGTGGGACCGGAGCGCTAGCCCCGGACACACGTGAACGCCGACGGCCTCCTCCCGACCGGGAGGGGGCCGTCGCGTGCGCCGGGGGTGGTGCCCTGGGCCGGGAGGGGGTCGAGGGAACCCGTGGTTCCGCATGGCGACAGAACCGCACCGGCAGCCGAAAAAGATCACTGGTGTGTCTCGGATCACACAGGGGGGATGGCTCCCTCGGGGGCACCGGCCTATCGTCGCGGGGTCGAGTGCACCACCCCCGTTCCAGGGAGCCGTCCCGATGGACAACCTCGCCCTGCTCAGCCTCCTAGCGCTCACCCCCATCCTGCTCGTCGGAGTCCTGCTCGTCGGATTCCGCGTCCCCGCCATGTACGCGATGCCCGTCGGATACGCCGTCGTCGTCGCCATCGCCGTCCTCGGCTGGCAGGCGGACTGGACGGCCGTCGCCGCCTCCACCGTCCAGGGGCTCATCCTCGCCGCCGGGCTCCTGTACATCATCTTCGGCGCGCTGCTCCTGCTCAGCACCCTCACCAAGAGCGGCGCCATCGCCACCATCCGCTCCACCTTCACCGACATCAGCCCCGACCGCCGTGTCCAGGCGATCATCATCGGCTGGCTGTTCGGCAGCTTCATCGAGGGCGCCTCGGGGTTCGGCACCCCCGCCGCCGTCGTCGCCCCGCTCCTGCTGGCACTGGGCTTCCCCGCCATGGCCGCCGTCATGGTCGGCCTGGTCATCCAGAGCACACCGGTCAGCTTCGGCGCCGTCGGGACCCCCATCCTCGTCGGCGTCGCCGGGGGACTGGAGGGGTCCCCCGAGGTCGCCGAGCGCGCCGCCGTGCTCGGACTGACCCTGCCCGGGTTCATCAGCCACATCGGGTTCCAGACCGTCCTGCTGCACGCCGTGGCGGGCACCCTCGTCCCCCTGATCATCTGCTGCATGCTCTGCGGCTTCTACGGCGGCGGGCGGCGCTTCTCCGACGGCCTCGGAGTGTGGAAGTTCGCGCTCTTCTCCGCCTTCGCCATGACCGTCCCCTCCGTGCTCTACAACCTCTTCCTCGGCGTGGAGTTCACGAGTCTCCTCGGGGGGCTGACCGGACTGGTCATCGTCGTCCTCGCCGCACGCAAGGGCTTCCTGATGCCCGAACGGGCGTGGGACTTCCCGCCGCGCGAGGACTGGCTGGCCCGGTGGAGCGGCAGGATCGCGCCCGGTGACGGCGAGACCGTCCTCGCCGACGACCGGCGGATCGGACTCCTGCGGGCCTGGACCCCCTACCTTCTGGTCGCCGCGCTCCTGGTGGCCACCCGCACCATCGGACCCGTCAAGGAGTGGCTGACCGGCATCACGGTCGGGGCGAGCGACATCTTCGCAACCCCCGTCGCGCAGGTGATCGAACCCCTCTACTCGCCGGGCGCCACCTTCATCCTGGTCTGCCTGGTCACCTGCGGCCTGCACCGTATGACGGCGCGCCAGATCGCCGACTCCTGGAAGATGGCCGGGTCGCAGCTGGCGGGAGCCGCCGTCGCGCTGCTCTTCGCCGTGCCCCTCGTCCGCGTGTTCATCAACACGGGTGCCGACTTCGGCGACACCGCCCTGGAGAGCATGCCCCTCACCCTGGCCACGGGCGCCGCCGAGCTGGGCGGCACCGCCTGGCCGCTCTACGCGCCGTGGATCGGTGCCCTGGGCGCGTTCGTCGCAGGCTCCAACACCGTCTCCAACCTGATGTTCTCCCTGTTCCAGTTCTCCACAGGAGAGCGCATCGGCATCCCGCCGGAGACCGTCGTCGCCACCCAGGCCGTCGGTGGAGCCGCGGGCAACATGATCACCGTCCACAACGTGGTCGCGGCCTCCGCGGTGGTCGGCCTGGTCGGCAGGGAGGGCGACCTCATCCGGCAGACCGTCCTGCCGATGGTCTACTACGTGCTCCTGGCCGGCTCGGTCAGCTACGTGTTCGTCCACGGGTTCGGCGCCAACGCCGGAACCGTGATGCTCGCCCTCGTCCTCGCGGCCCTGGCAGCGCTGGTCCTCCTCATGCGCAGGGCGGACGCGGGAAGGGCGCCCGGGGCCGTCCGGGACCCCGCCCCCGGCGGAGGGGGGAAGGGGGCGGAATAGACACTGGTCCCGGCATCGTTGTGGGTCTGGCAAACTGGTATCGGGGCAAAGGTCCGCCGTCCACCGGCAGGACCCGCCCCTGACTACCTGGATCGCCGCGACACCGGTTCGCGCATGACCCACCACGCCGACCCACCCGACGGGTGGTGCGGCTTGGCATGCGTCCGGCGGTCGCGCCCCTGATGAGGAGAGCACGATGAAGGCCGACATCCACCCCGAGTACTTCGCCACTGAGGTGACCTGCACCTGCGGTGCCCACTTCGTCACCCGCAGCACGGTGTCCGAGGGCAAGATCCGCGCCGAGGTGTGCTCCGAGTGCCACCCGTTCTACACCGGCAAGCAGAAGATCCTCGACACGGGTGGTCGCGTCGCCCGCTTCGAGAAGCGCTTCGGCAAGCGCAAGTAGCGCAGCCCGCTGCCCCGTGGCACGGCACCGCCGGCGCCACGGGGCCAGGTTGGCCCCCGAGGGGGAGACGGACAGGCGAGGCAAGCCGAACAAGACGGGGACGTGGCAGAAGTGAAGCTGGATGACCTGCTGGGGGAGTACTACGAGCTGGAACAGCAGCTCGCCGACCCCGAGGTGCACGCCGACCAGGCGAGGGCGCGTGCGCTGGGCAAACGCTACTCACAGCTCACCCCGATCATCGAGGCCTACCGCGCGCTGAAGGAAGTCGAGAACGACATCGAGGCCGCGCGCGAGCTCGCCGCCGAGGACTCCTCGTTCGCCGAGGAGGCCGACCGCCTGACCGAGGAGGCCGAGCGGCTCACCGAACGGCTTCGGGTCCTCCTCGTCCCACGCGACCCCTCCGACGACAAGAACCTCATCATGGAGGTCAAGGCCGGAGAGGGCGGCGAGGAGTCCGCCCTGTTCGCCGGGGACCTGGTCCGCATGTACCTGCGCTACGCCGAACGCCAGGGCTGGAAGACCGAGGTCATCGACGCCACCCACTCCGACCTGGGCGGCTACAAGGACATCACGATCGCCTTCAAGAACAAGGGCAACCCCGAACCGGGCGCGGGCGTGTGGCCCATGCTCAAGTTCGAGGGCGGCGTGCACCGCGTCCAGCGGGTCCCGGTCACCGAGTCGCAGGGCCGCATCCACACCTCCGCCGCCGGCGTGCTGGTCGTCCCCGAGGCCGAGGACGTGGAGGTCGAGATCCACGCCAAGGACCTGCGCATCGACGTCTACCGATCCTCCGGGCCCGGTGGCCAGAGCGTCAACACCACCGACTCGGCCGTGCGCATCACCCACCTGCCGACCGGCATCGTCGCCTCCTGCCAGAACGAGAAGAGCCAGCTCCAGAACAAGGAGCAGGCCATGCGCATCCTGCGCGCCCGCATCTACGCCGAGGCCCAGGCCAGCGCGGACGCCGAGGCCTCCGCCGAGCGCAAGAGCCAGGTTCGCACCGTGGACCGCTCCGAGCGCGTGCGCACCTACAATTTTCCCGAGAACCGTATCTCCGACCACCGCGTCGGCTTCAAGGCCTACAACCTCGACCAGGTCCTCGACGGGGAACTGGGCGGGGTCGTCAAGGCCCTCGTGGACGCGGACACCAAGGAGAGGCTCGAAGCCGCCCAGTCATCATGAACCTGCTACTCGACGAGGTCGCCCGCGCCACGCTCCGGCTGGCCGAAGCGGGCGTGGCCTCACCCCGTACCGACGCCGAGGAACTCGCGGCGTTCGTGCACGGTGTCCGTCGAGGGGAGCTGCACATGGTGGCCGACGCCGACTTCGACGCACGGTACTGGGAGTGCGTGTCCCGCAGGGAGGCACGCGAACCCCTGCAGCACATCACCGGCCACGCCTACTTCCGCTACCTGGACCTCCAGGTCGGACCCGGTGTGTTCGTGCCCCGGCCCGAGACCGAGATCATGGTCGACTGGGCGATCGAGACGCTGCGCGCCATGGACGTCGCCGACCCCCTGGTCGTCGACCTGGGCACGGGGTCGGGCGCCATCGCCATCTCCCTCGCCCAGGAGGTGCCGCGCTCGCGGGTGCACACCGTGGAGATCGACCCCCTGGCCCTGGGGTGGGCGCGCCGCAACATCGACGCCAGCGGGCACGCCGACCGCGTCACCTCCCACCACGGCGACATGCGCACCGCGCTGCCCGAGCTGAACGGCCGCGTCGACCTCCTCATCAGCAACCCCCCCTACGTCCCCACCCACGGGTCCGGCACCATCCCGCCCGAGGTGCGCGACTACGACCCCGCGCCCGCCCTGTGGGCCGGTGAGGACGGCCTCGACATGATCCGGGAACTGGAGGCGGTCGGCCGCAGGCTGCTGCGCCCCGGCGGGTCGATGGCCGTCGAGCACCACGACGGCCAGGGCATCGACATCCCCTGGCTGTTCCCCGAGGACAACGGCTGGCGCGACGTCCTCAACCGCAAGGACATGGCCCGGCGCGACCGCTTCGTGGTCATGCGCCGTGTCGACGAGGACGGCTGACAGGCCGTGCCCCACACCACCCCCCGTACTCCCGTCGGACCGCTCAACCCGGTCGACCCCGTTCGAGAATGAGGTGAACGCAGGTGAGCCGCATCTACGACTGCGCGGACGAGACCGCCCGCAAGGACGGCGTCGCCGACGCCGCGTCCGCGGTACGCCGAGGTGAGCTGGTGGTGCTGCCCACGGACACCGTGTACGGCATCGGCACCGACGCCTTCAGCCCCGCCGCGGTGGCGAACCTGCTCGCCACCAAGGGGCGCGGGCGCGAGATGCCGCCGCCGGTCCTGGTCGGCTCGATGCGCGCGGCGACGGCCCTCATCGAGGACCTCGGCAACCACGGCCGCGACCTCATGGAGGAGTTCTGGCCCGGACCGCTGACCCTCGTGTGCACCGCCACCCCCAGCCTGTCCTGGGACCTCGGTGACACCAAGGGCACCGTGGCCGTCCGGATGCCGATGGACCCCGTGGCCCTGGAACTCCTCAAGGAGGTCGGGCCCATGGCGGTGAGCAGCGCCAACAAGTCCGGCCGACCGGCGGCCACGCGGATCGACGAGGCCCTGGAACAGCTCGGTGACGAGGACGTCGCCGTGTACCTGGACGGTGGGGAGACCGACTCACCCGTCGCCTCGACCATCGTCGACCTGACCTACGCGGTGCCCAGGGTGCTGCGGGCCGGCGCCATCTCCATCGAGCAGCTGCGCGCGGTGTGCGGCACGGTCATCGGGGAGCTGCGGCAGGGCCGCATGAAGCCGGTGAAGGAGGAGGAGGTCGCCAAGGCGGGCGAGGCCGCGAAGGCGCAACGCGCGTCGGCGTCCACCTCCGAAAGGCCCGTCGCCGGTGGGACGCCGGAACCGCAAGCGCCACCGGCGTCCGGGGACGGGACGACCCCGGAGACGGGCGAGGCCGCGCCCACCGGTGAGGCCGCTGCGGCGGGCACGGAGACGGACGGTGCCGACCGGGCCGCCGGCCCCGAGGCGCCGGGGGTGGCCGGCGGGGCCGGCGAAGGCGGGAAGGCCGACACGGCTCCCGCAGCGGGGCAGCGCCCCGACGGCGACCGTTCCGAGAACTAGAGGGGTCAGGCCGTGCGAGAGTACGCGCTCACCTTCGTCATCGCCGCGGCGGTGACGTACCTGCTCGTGCCGCTGGTGCGCAAGTTCGCCATCAAGATCGGCGCCACCCCCCCGGTGCGCGACCGTGACGTGCACACCGAACCCATTCCGCGCCTGGGCGGGCTCGCCATCTACGGGGGGTTCGCTGCCGCCCTGCTGATCTCCGCGCAGCTCCCGCACCTGCAGAACGTCTTCGTGGCCGACACCTGGCTGGGTCTGCTCCTGGCGGGCGGCCTCATCACGGTGATCGGGATCATCGACGACCGCTGGGGCATGGACGCGCTCAGCAAGCTCGCGGGCCAGGTCGTGGCCGCGGGCATCCTCGTCGCGAACGGGGTACAGCTGCTGTGGCTGCCGCTGCCCGGCACCCAGCTCTCGCTGGGGCCGTGGCTGGGCGCGATGGTCTCGATCCTGCTCATCGTGGTGACCATCAACGCGGTGAACTTCGCCGACGGCCTCGACGGGCTGGCGGCGGGCATCGTCGGTATCTCCTCCCTGGCGTTCTTCGCGTACTACTACGTGGTCGCGGTCGAGCAGGGTTTCGTCCGCCAGTCGTATCCGGCGATGATCGCGATCATTCTCGCGGGCACCTGTGCCGGATTCCTCTTCCACAACTTCCACCCGGCACGGGTGTTCATGGGTGACACCGGCTCGATGCTGCTGGGGCTGCTGCTCACCTCGATCACCATCACGGTGACGGGCCAGTTCGACGCCAACACGGCGCGTGAGGAGTTCAACTCCGGCGGACTCGTGGTGTTCCTGCCGATCGCGCTGCCGCTGCTGGTGATCGCGCTGCCGCTGGCAGACCTGGTGCTCGCGGTGCTGCGCCGGACCCTCGCGGGCAAGTCCCCGTTCGCCCCGGACCGGGGCCACCTCCACCACCGCCTGCTGGACATGGGCCACAGCCACATGAGGGCCGTGCTCCTCATGTACCTGTGGGCGGGGATCGTGGCGTTCGCGGCGGTGTCCCTGTCGGTCTTCGACTCCCCGGTGATCGTGCTGACGGTCACCGCGCTGGTCGCCACGTGTGCGGTCGGACTCATCGCGCTGCCCCGCCTGCGGCGCCGGGGCCTTCTGCCGTGGGAGCGCAAAGAGCGCGTTAAGACGGAGTCAGGTCACGATTCGCCATCTGATGCCTGAGGGCGCCCCGGTGTTCGGGACCAAGGCCTCGAAAGGCGGGGGCGATGACCTGCGCGAGTAGTGGTCGGAAGCGGTGTGGTGAAGGTGACAGAGGGCCCGGGAAGTGCCCGGAACGGGCGTTTCCCGGAGCGTTAAGGTCGCGTTAAGGAACCCCCGGATTCAGCACCGAGAACCTTGTGATAGCTTTCACGAGCAGGTAACCACTGAACCCCAACGGAGCTTTGTGATGCAGGAACACGACGCCCGGATCCTCCGTGGCGCCGCGCTTCCCAGCGCTGCGTGCGGGGTCCTGGCCATTGCGGTATCCGCGCTTTTCGCCGGTGTCACGGGAGCGCTCAGCTCTCTGTTCGCCGTGGTGATCGTGCTCGGCTGCTTCGGGCTGGGACAGTGGGCGGTCCTCATCATCACGCGCCGTAACAAGGACCTCTTCCTGGCTGCGAACATGCTCGGCTTCGTCGTCAAGATGGCGCTGCTGGGCATCATCCTCGTCACCCTCGGCCGAAGTCCCCTCATCGAGGACCTCAGCAGTTCCGCCTTCGTGTACAGCGCTCTGGCGGTCGTTCTCGCCTGGCTGGGCGGACAGACCTGGGCGATCTCGAAGGCCAAGATCCTTCACGTGAACCCGAACGAAGGTTCGGAGAGCGCGTGATGGGGTGCCCCGTTGCAGCCCGTCGGGGAGGGCGTATTACCCTGAACCTCGGCAGGCGGACGGCCCCGTTCCCGCCAAGGCCCACATGCTATATTCCGGAGCGAGATGAGCAGCGAACCAGCCAGAACGACGGAAAAGCGCGAGCCCCCGGCACCGCGCGAAGCCGACGGCTGGGCACTCTTCTCCACTCTGCTCTCGGGCGTGCTCGTCTGGAGCGCGATCGGCTGGGCCGCGGACAAGCTCCTGGGATTCCAGGCGCTCTTCTTGCCCATCGGGGCGGTTCTGGGCATGGTCGGCGCGATCTACCTGATCGTCGTCAAGACCCGCCAGGTCTGAACCCTCCCGCCAGTCCGGCGTCGACGATCGTGCGACGACGCTCTGTAACAACCATCAACGAGGCATTCTTGCGTCACGACGAAAGGATTCGCCGTGAGTGCTGACGTGCGCATTCTCGCGGCCGAACCGAATTGCCACCTGTTCGGTGACAACGGTTGCGGGTTCACGCCGCCCACCATCGGGATGTTCTTCCCGGAACCGTGGTTCGCCAACATCCCCGGCAGCGCGGGCATCGACCTGTACCTGGTCCTGCTTCTGGTCGCCGTCGGTGCTGTCCTGCTTCTGTGGTCGTGGTTCAGCAGGAAGCTGAGCCTCGTCCCTGGCCGCAGGCAGAGCGTCGGCGAGATGCTGGTCCTGTTCATCCGGGACCAGATCACCCGCCCGACGATGGGCGCCAAAGGCGACCGGTTCATCCCGTTCATGACGGGTGTCTTCACACTCGTTTTGGCCATGAACTTCACCGGGCTGATCCCCGGGATGCTCCCGGTCAACAGCAACCTGGCCTTCACCGCGATGTTCGCCGTGGTCATCTACGTGATGACCATCGTGATCGGTATCCGCCACCAGGGCGGCTGGGGCTACTTCCGGAACCAGATCTTCCCGCCCGGGATGCCCAAGGCCATCTACGTCCTTGTCACCCCGATCGAGATCCTCTCGGTCTTCCTGATCCGCCCGGTCACGCACGCGCTGCGTCTGTTCGCGACCATGTTCGCGGGCAGCCTGCTGCTCGCCGTGTTCGCCTACGGCGGCTGGTACATGCTCAACCTGACGGCCGAGCCCCTGCTGGTCGGTGTCTCGCTCCTCTTCTCGGGTGCGGCACTGTTCGGCTACCTCGCCTTCTTCGTCTTCGAGATCGTGATCATGCTCGTCCAGGCGTTCATCTTCACGCTGCTGGCGAGCCTGTACATCAACCAGTCGCTCGAAGCGGCCCACTAGACCCCTTCCCTCCCCTGCCGGCCGACCGGCCGTCCAGGGGTGAGAAGAACTGACCCGTCCACACCGGCGAACTGACTAATTGCGACGAGCAACGCCGGACGTCGAGTAAAGGGAAACATCAATGGACATCGCTGCGATCACCGGCAACATCAACACCATCGGTTACGGCATCAGCGTCATCGGCGCCGGTATTGGTGTCGGTATCGTGTTCGGTCTCGGCATGCAGGCCATCGCCCGCCAGCCCGAGGCCCGCGGCCCGCTGCAGACCAACATCTACCTCGGCTTCGCCCTCATCGAGGCCCTGGCGATCCTGGGCTTCGTTCTCGCCTTCGCCGCTCCCCAGGGCTAGTCGAAACTTGCCAACCGTTTTCTGATGGCAACTGACGCGAAGGAGGGCTGACCATGTTGGTGGAGTTGGCAGCCGATTACAACATTCTGCGGATCGACTGGGTGAAGTTCACCTTCGGTGCGATCGCGCTCGCCGTGGTCTACTTCTTTGTGGCCCGCAAGGCTGTCCCGAAGGTGATGGCGGTCCTCGACGAGCGTCATGACGCCATCGAGGGTGGCATCGAGCGGGCCAAGCGCGCCGAGGCCGAGGCCGAGGAGATCCGCCAGCAGTACCGGGAGAAGCTCGAAGAGGCGCACCGCGAGTCCGCCCAGGAGCTGGAGAGGGCCAAGGAGCAGCGGGCGGCGATCATCGCCGAGGCGCGCGAGGAGGCCCAGACCGAGGCCCGTCGTATCGTCGAGGCGGCCCACGCCCAGATCGAGGCCGACCGCCAGCAGGCCATGGTGCAGCTGCGCGGTGAGATCGGTGGCCTGTCCGCCGACCTGGCCGGTCGCATCGTGGGTGAGACCCTCAGCGACAGCGCCGCCCAGAGCCGTGTCATCGACCGGTTCCTGGAGGAACTGGAGCAGAGCGAGAGCACGCAGCAAGCCGAGGTGCGCTGATGCGTGGTATCAGCCGCACGTCGCTGGTCGAGGTGACCCGGCGCCTGGACGACAACGTCCTGGCGTCGGCGGGCACCGCACAGAGCAGTGTCGCCCTGGGCAGCGAACTCTTCGAGGTCGTCGCCCTTCTCGGGAGCCAGCACTCGCTCCGCCGGTGGCTCGCCGACCAGGCGAACTCCGCCGAGGGCAAGACCGAGCTGATCGGGCAGCTGCTGGAGACCAAGGTCTCGCCGTCCACCGTCATCGTGGCCGGCGACGTGGTCTCGGCCAAGTGGTCCGGACCGCGCGACCTCGTGGACGCGATGGAGCGGATGGCGGTCTACTCGACCGTCGCCTCGCTCCAGAACGCCTCGGCGCTCGGCGAGCTGGAGGACGAACTGTTCCGCTTCCAGCGGATCGTCGCCGCCCAGCCCGCGCTGCGCGACGCCCTCACCCGTGAGGGTGTCGCTCCCGAGCGGCGACTCTCCCTCCTGGAGAACCTGCTCTCGGGCAAGGTGAACGCCGCGACGCTCACGCTGATCGGCGAGGCGGTCACCCGCCCCAGGCGACGTACCCTGGAACAGGCGCTGGATCATTTCGGACAACTCGTCGCGGAGCGCGCCAAGCGCTACGTGGCCGTCGTCCGCAGCGCCGTCCCCCTGAACGAGAACCAGCAGTCCCGGCTCGGGGCCGCGCTCTCGCGCACCTACGGCCGGGACATCCACCTGAACACCGAGGTCGTCCCCGAGATCGTGGGCGGCCTGTCCATCCAGGTGGGTGACGAGGTCATCGACGGGACCATCGCCGGGCGTATCGCCGAGGTCCAGCGCCGCCTGGCCGGCTGACAGAACGCAAGGCAAGCACGCACGGCGCCAGCCCGGCGCCATTTGAGAGCAAGGACAACGTAGAGATGGCGGAGCTGACGATCCGGCCGGACGAGATCCGGGACGCGCTACAGCGCTTCGTCCAGTCGTACGAGCCTGAAGCAACCCGCGCGGAAGAGGTCGGTACCGTCACCTACTCCGGTGACGGCATCGCCCGCGTCGGTGGCCTTCCCTCGGCGATGGCGAACGAGCTGCTGAAGTTCGAGGACGGCACCCTCGGTCTGGCCCAGAACCTTGAGGTCGGCGAGATCGGTGTCGTCGTGCTGGGCGACTTCACCAGCATCGAGGAGGGGCAGAAGGTGCGTCGCACCGGCCAGCTCCTCTCGGTGCCGGTGGGCGACAAATTCCTCGGCCGCGTGGTGGACCCCCTGGGTGCCCCCATCGACGGCAAGGGCGAGATCGAGTCGACCGAGCGGCGTGAGCTTGAGCTCCAGGCCGCATCCGTGATGGAGCGCAAGCCGGTTCACGAGCCGCTCCAGACCGGTATCAAGGCGATCGACTCGATGACCCCGATCGGTCGCGGCCAGCGCCAGCTGGTCATCGGTGACCGTCAGACCGGCAAGACCGCGGTCTGCATCGACGCGATCATCAACCAGAAGGCCAACTGGGACTCCGGCGACCCCGACAAGCAGGTGCACTGCATCTACGTCGCGATCGGCCAGAAGGGCTCGACCATCGCCGGTGTGCGCGGCGCCCTCGAAGAGGCCGGCGCGATGGAGTACACCACCATCGTGGCCTCCCCGGCGTCCGACCCGGCGGGCTTCAAGTACCTGGCCCCGTACACCGGTTCGGCCCTGGGCCAGCACTGGATGTACGAGGGCAAGCACGTCCTCATCGTCTTCGACGACCTCACCAAGCAGGCCGAGGCCTACCGTGCGGTGTCGCTGCTGCTGCGCCGCCCGCCGGGCCGTGAGGCCTACCCGGGTGACGTCTTCTACCTGCACTCCCGTCTCCTGGAGCGCTGCGCGAAGCTCTCCGACGAGATGGGCCGGGGATCGATGACGGCCCTGCCGATCATCGAGACCAAGGCGGGCGACGTCTCCGCGTACATCCCCACCAACGTCATCTCCATCACCGACGGCCAGGTCTTCCTGGAGTCCGACCTGTTCAACCAGGGACAGCGTCCGGCCATCAACGTCGGTGTTTCGGTCTCCCGTGTCGGTGGCGCGGCGCAGACCAAGGCCATGAAGAAGGTCTCCGGTACCCTCCGGCTGGGCCTGGCCCAGTACCGCGAGCTGGAAGCCTTCTCGGCCTTCGGTTCGGACCTGGACTCCGTCTCCAAGCAGCAGCTGGAGCGCGGTGCCCGTCTGATGGAGCTCCTCAAGCAGGGCCAGTACTCGCCGTACTCCATGGAGAAGCAGGTCGTGTCGATCTGGGCGGGTACCACCGGCCGCGTCGACGACGTGCCGGTCGAGGACGTCCGCCGCTTCGAGGGCGACTTCCTCGAACACCTCGGCCGCGACCACGCCGGCCTCCTGGAGGCGATCCGGGACACCGGCAAGTTCGAGTCCGAGACCGAGAAGTCGCTGGACGTGGCCCTGGAGAAGTTCAAGCAGGGGTTCCAGACCTCCGCCGGAACCCTCCTGGGCACCGAGGCCGAGGCCGAGGCGCTCTCCGAGGAGAAGGTCGGCCAGGAGACCATCAAGGTCGCCAAGGGCGGGAAGTAACCCATGGGTGCACAGCTTCGCGTCTATCGCCGGAGGATCCGCTCGACGAAGTCGATGGCGAAGATCACCCGCGCGATGGAGCTCATCGCCACGACGCGCATCACCAAGGCGCAGCGTGCGGCTGAGGCTGCTGGGCCCTACGCGCGGGAGATCACCCGGGCGGTCTCGGCCCTCGCCAGCCGGGTGTCGGACCACCCGCTGCTGACCGAGTCCGAGAACCCGACCCGCGCTGCCGTACTGGTCATCACCAGTGACAAGGGCCTGGCCGGCGCCTTCTCCGCCAACGTGCTGAAGGAGGCGGACTCCCTCACCCAGCTCCTCCGGGAGCAGGGCAAGGAGGTCCTCACCTACATGGTGGGCCGCAAGGGTGTGGGCTTCTACAAGTTCCGCGATCGTCCGATCGAGGAGCAGTGGGAGGGCTTCACCGAGCGTCCGACCTACGCGCACGCCCGGGAGATCGGCTCCGCCCTCATCGAGAAGTTCATGGCGGACACCTCCGAGGGCGGCGTCGACGAGATCCACGTGGTCTCCACGGAGTTCGTCTCGATGCTGACCCAGCGGGCCGGTACCGTCCGTGCGCTGCCGCTGGAGGTCGAGGAGAGCGAGGCGAGCGAGCTCGAAGCCGCGCACGGCAGCGAGCCGCTGCCGCTGTACGAGTTCGAGCCGTCCGCCGAGGAGGCGTTGGACGCCCTGCTCCCGCAGTACGTGACCAACCGCATCTACTTCGCGCTCCTGGACGCCTCCGCCTCCCAGCAGGCGTCCCGCCGTGCGGCCATGAAGGCCGCCACGGACAACGCCGAGGACCTCGTCAAGAACCTGGGACGCCTGGCCAACCAGGCGCGCCAGGCCGAGATCACCAACGAACTCAGTGAGATTGTCGGCGGTGCCGACGCCCTCTCCGCTGCCAGCGCAGGAAGTGAGTAGTAAAAGTGACTGCGACAGTTGAAGAGACGGCTGGGGCTGGCACCGCCACCGGCCGTATCGCCCGGGTGACCGGGCCGGTCGTCGACGTGGAGTTCCCCGTCGGCTCCCTGCCTTCGATCTACAACGCCCTGAAGACCGACGTGACCGTCGGCGGCAAGGCCAAGACCATCACCATGGAGGTCGCCCAGCACCTGGGTGACAACCTGGTGCGGACCATCTCCCTGGCCCCGCAGGACGGCCTCGTCCGCGGTGCCGAGGTGCGCGACACCGGTGCGCCCATCAGCGTGCCCGTCGGCGACCTCGTCAAGGGCCACGTGTTCAACACCCTGGGCGAGCCCCTGGACGTGACGACGGCCGAGCTCGGCGTCACCGAGCGCTGGCCGATCCACCGCAAGGCCCCGCCCTTCGACCAGCTTGAGTCCAAGACCGAGATGATGGTCACGGGCATCAAGGTGATCGACCTCCTCACCCCGTACGTGCGCGGTGGCAAGATCGGTCTGTTCGGTGGTGCCGGTGTCGGCAAGACCGTGCTGATCCAGGAGATGATCACCCGTATCGCCCGTAACTTCGGTGGCGTGTCCGTGTTCGCCGGTGTCGGCGAGCGCACCCGTGAGGGTACGGACCTGTTCCTGGAGATGGACGAGATGGAGGTCCTCCAGGACACCGCTCTCGTCTTCGGCCAGATGGACGAGCCCCCGGGCACCCGTCTGCGGGTCGCCCTGTCCGCTCTGACGATGGCGGAGTACTTCCGCGACGTCCAGAACCAGGACGTGCTCCTCTTCATCGACAACATCTTCCGTTTCACCCAGGCGGGTTCGGAGGTCTCCACGCTGCTGGGCCGTATGCCCTCGGCCGTGGGATACCAGCCCAACCTGGCGGACGAGATGGGTCAGCTGCAGGAGCGGATCACCTCGACGCGCGGTCACTCGATCACCTCGATGCAGGCGATCTACGTCCCCGCGGACGACTACACCGACCCCGCTCCGGCGACCACCTTCGCCCACCTGGACGCGACGACCGAGCTCTCCCGCCCGATCTCGCAGAAGGGCATCTACCCGGCGGTGGACCCGCTGACGTCCACCTCCCGCATCCTCGACCCGCAGTACGTGGGCGAGGAGCACTACCGGGTGGCGCAGCGCGTCAAGGAGATCCTCCAGCGGAGCAACGACCTCCAGGACCAGATCGCCATCCTCGGTATGGACGAGCTGTCCGAAGAGGACAAGATCGTCGTCAACCGTGCTCGCCGTATCGAGCGCTTCCTGTCGCAGAACATGTTCGTGGCCGAGAAGTTCACCGGTACCCCGGGCGTGTTCGTTCCCCTGGAGGAGACCATCTCCTCCTTCAAGGGCCTCTGCGACGGTGAGTACGACCACCTGCCCGAGCAGGCCTTCCTCGACGTCGGCAACATCGACATGGCGATCGAGAAGGCCAAGCAGCTTCAGGGCTAGAACCGCGCGAAGCGTCCGTTGAGGGTGGTGGCGGGCGACGGGCGGGACAGTTTCTCCGGCCGGGCCGGTCCCGAACGACAACACGTCGGGGCCGGCCCGGCCGAACCCACCCGCTAGCCGAGGAGTTTGTGGCAGTGTCGAAGAAGCTTTTCGTCGAGATCGTCTCGCCCGAACGTGAGATTTGGGCCGGCGAGGGCGACATGGTCATCGCGAAGACCGTCGAGGGCGAGATCGGCGTCCAGCCCGGGCACATCCCGGTGCTCTCGCTGCTGGCCCACGACGCCGTGGTTCGCGTGCTGGGTGCGCGGGAGACCGGCGAGGTCCGGGCCGCCGCGCACAGCGGGTTCGTCTCGGTTTCGGGTGAGGGTCGTATCTCCATCCTCGCCGAGACCGCCGAGCTCGCCGAGGACATCGATGTGGACCGTGCGCGCACGGCGCTGAAGAACGCGACCGAGTCCGGCGACACCGTCGCCCTGGGTCGTGCTCGGAGCCGCCTGCGTGCTGCTGGCGAGGACGTCGCCTAGCGAACCGGGACGGCGGAACGGCAGTGGGCATGGAACGACCGCTTCCCGCTCAGGTGGGAACGGGCTCCTGGGTGGAGTCCGCACAGTGGGTGTTCTTCGCCCTGCTCCTCGTCTTCCTGACGGTGGTGCTCGCCGTCACCGTGCGCCGCTGGGTGCTCGTCCAGCGCGGTGGCGCCGTCGAGTGCTACCTGCGCACACCGGGTGGGAGGGGGCGTCGGGGCTCCTGGCGTATCGGCTTCGGCCGCTACGGCACCGAGAACCTCGGCTGGTTCCCGATCTTCTCCCTGAGGCCGCGGCCGACAGTGTTCCTGTCGCGTCGCGGCCTCGTCGTTCTGGGGCGGCGCGTCCCGAACGGTGAGGACGCCGAGCACCTGCCCACGGACGTGACCGTCGTCCGGATCGGCTGGGCCGCCGAGGACGGCAGCGACCCCCGGGACGCGGTGTACGAGATCGCGATGAGCGAGAGCGCGCTGACCGGGTTCCTGTCCTGGCTGGAGTCGATGCCCCCCGGAACGCAGTGGGAGGCCTGAGACCCGTGTGTTCACCGGGGTGGCGGTCCGTTCCTGGTGCGGTGACCGCGAGGGTGCGCGGCCTGACCCCCTCCGACGTGCTCCCGCACCCGCGGTGAGGACCGGCCCCGGCCGGAGGGACGAGATCCTTGAGGGCACGGGCCCTCGCGTCACACCGGTGAACTCTCCGGTGGCCCACTAGCATGGCGACATGATCGTTGCCTTCTCTGTTTCTCCGCTCGGTACCGGCGAGTCCGTCGCCCCCGCTGTCGCGCGCGCCGTGCAGGTCGTTCGCGCGAGCGGGCTGCCCAACGAGACCACGGCCATGTTCACCAGTGTCGAGGGTGAGTGGGACGAGGTGATGGACGTCGTCAAGCGCGCCGTCGCCGCGGCCGGTGAGGGGGCTGACCGGGTCACCCTCACCCTCAAGGCCGACATCCGCGAGGGCGTCACGGACGGTCTGCACAGCAAGGTCGAGGCCGTCGAGCGGGAACTCGGGGAGTCCTGAGGGCCGTCGGTCCTTCCACTGGACCGGTAGGACACGGCAGGATGCGGTTCCATGGCCACTTCCCGTTTCCGCGTCCTGCTCGCGCCCGTACTCCTGGCGCCCCTGCTCGTCGCCTGCCAGCCGGCAGGCGGCCACGTCGGTGCGGTGGCCACGGGCCACTTCACCGCCCTGCACCAGTTCCCGGTCGTGATCGTCACCTGGTGCGGTGACGCCGCGCCACGTCAGATCGACCTCGTCGGAGAGACCCAGCGCAGACACCTGGTCGCCACCCGCGAGTTCGAGGGCGGCGAGATCGAGATCGATCTGGCGGCGCCCGGGGACGACTGGGAGATTTTCGACGAGGAGGGGAGTCCCGTCTACCGGATGGGTCCCGACTCCTCGGAGGACGAGTACGCCGTCGGGGTGGGCTCGGCCCCGGCGGAGCCCGGGGACTCCGCCGAGCACGACATCGGGACCCTCAGCTTCACCACCGGGGCGCTGGCGGCCGAGCAGGGGGTGTACACGGGGGACGACACCTCCGAGGCGGGCGTCGTCCCGCAGGAGGAGTTCCCGCCCGAGTGCTGAGGGGCGCGCCCGGAGCGCCTCCTAGCGTTGGCCTCCGGGCTTCCAGAGCACCTCGTCCCCCTCGCCCGCGACGTAGCGGCCGAGGATGAACAGCAGGTCCGAGAGCCGGTTGAGGTACTGGGCGGTGAGCGGGTTGACCGTGTCGCCGTGCTCCTCGATGGCGGCCCACACGCTGCGCTCCGCACGGCGGACCACGATCCGCGCCGTGTGTGTCAGCGCGACGGTGGGTGAGCCGCCGGGGAGGATGAAGCTGCGCAGTGTGGGCAGGTCGGCGTTGTAGTGGTCGCAGGCCTCCTCCAACCGGGTGACGTACTCGGGGAGCACCCGCAGCGGCGGGTACTCCGGGTCCGGCACGATCGGCGTGGACAGGTCGGCGCCCAGGTCGAACAGCTCGTTCTGCACCCGGCCGAGGAGCGCTCGCACGTCCTCGGGGAGCTCACCCACGGCCAGTGCGACGCCGATGGCGGCGTTGGCCTCCTCCGTGTCGGCGTACCCGACGAGGCGCGTGTCGTTCTTGCCGGTCCTGCTCATGTCGCCGAGGGCCGTCGTGCCGGCGTCGCCGGTACGCGTATAGATCTTCGACAGAACGACCGGTTTGTCCGTGTCCCGTGTGGTCATGCCCCAACCCTAGGGGAGGGCG
This sequence comes from Nocardiopsis sp. NPDC058631, assembly GCF_042716955.1. Taxonomy (NCBI): domain Bacteria; kingdom Bacillati; phylum Actinomycetota; class Actinomycetes; order Streptosporangiales; family Nocardiopsidaceae; genus Nocardiopsis; species Nocardiopsis sp. NPDC058631. The sequence goes on from NZ_JBHXQY010000018.1 coordinate 63,275, forward strand.
GGCCGGCGGTGTCGCCGTCCTTGCGGTGAGCGGGCCTCGCGCCCGCGTCGGTGACGCAGGATAACCATTCAGTATCAGTGGGTGAAGGTGATGCGCCCCACTGATACATTGGGATACCAGGAAGCTACTCAGCGTAGTTTCTGGCGGTGTTCTGTGCGAGTAGTCCCGAGTGGAGAAGAGGGGCCACCCGGGCCATCGGCGCAGGGGGAGGCACCGCGAGGAGCGGGCGGCGTGAGACCGGGGGGTTCACGCCGCCCGCTCCCATGCGAGGCGGACCGCGGTTCGGGGCGGCCCGGGACCGGGGGCACCGGTCCCGGGCGGCCGTGTTCCACGGCAACGAGACCTAGCGGAGCCAGGCGTCTCCCGCGCGCGGCAGGTCGGCGGTGGCGGCGGAGTGCCTCAGCACGCCGTTGACCGGAAGCGTGCTCTCGGCGAAGAACTCCACGCCGTGGGCGCCGGCGGCCGACAGCTCCGCCACCGAGTCCCAGTCGACGTGCTCCAGCGTGTCGTCCGCGGTGTGGTAGTACGGGTCGAACGCCTCACCGGCCGTGCCGCCGTACCACTCGACCTGCTCCTCGCTCTTGACGCCGTCGGCGCCGCTGAACAGCCCGCCGGACGGGATACCGGACTCCATGAACGCCCTGTAGTCACTGCGTCCGCTCAGCACGCCCGGCTCGCTCACCTGGTCCTGCGAGGTGAAGTAGTCCGCGAAGACCTTGGCGATCGCGCCGGAGCCGGAGGGGGCTCCCGCCGAATCGGGCAGCTCCATGCCGCCGTCGAGGACGAACCGGCCGTAGTTGTGCGAGCCGATCATGTCGAAGTTGAGGTAGAGGGCGATGTCGTCCACCTGCTCCGGAGTCAGGTCCGCGACGTACTCCGTGGACCCGACCAGGCCCTCCTCCTCGGTGCCCCAGAACGCGAACCGGACCTTGTTGTTGGGGTCGGCCTGCTCGGCGAGCTGGATGGCGGTCTCCAGCACGAACGCCGAACCGCTGCCGTTGTCGTTGATACCGGGGCCGTCCTCGACACTGTCCAGGTGGGCGCCCACGACCACGACGTTGTCGTCGCGGCCCTCGGGCGTCTCGGCGAGGACGCTGTAGGACGACTCGTCGATGACGGTGGCGTCCACCTTCACCCGGAGTTCGAGCCCCTCGGTGGCGATCAGGTCGGCGCCCGTGAGCCCGGACACGCCCACGGCGGGGATGTCGGAGACGGCCGTGATGGTGCCGAGGAAGACCTCGTCCTCGTTGTTGACCACGAGGGCGGCGGAGGCGCCCGCGTCGGCCGAGTTCTGGACCTTCTCGGCGAAGGGGCAGGTGCCGCGCAGGGTGATCGCGACAGCTCCCTCGGGGAAGTCCGCGAAGTCGTCGGGGGAGCACCCGCTCTCCGCGCTGTCGGTGTTGACCGCGACGGCCGGGGCGGTGACGTCACCGGCGCCGGAGTAGCTCATGGGGACGTAGTCGACATCGGCCTCGTAGACGGCCTCCCCGGGCGCCGTCCGGGCCAGGACCGGGGGCGACTGCTCGCGCCAGAGCTCGTAGTCGTACTCGTGCCGGTAGGTCTCGTACCCGGCGCGTTCGAGCTGGTCCTCGACGTACAGGGCGGCGACGTCGTAGCCCGGGGTGCTCGTTGCCCGGTTTCCGCCGTTGTACTCGGCGATGGTGTCCAGGTTCTCCAGGTGCTCCTGGATGGCGTCGGCGGTGACGAGGCCGGCGAGGCCGTCGGGCTCACCGCCCGCGTACGCCGGGCCGGACACCAGGGCGCCGGAGGCCATGAGTACGGTCGCGAAGCCCGCTGCGGCGGCGCGTCGGCCGGAACGGGGGGAGGGGGATGCGGGGGCGGGCGCTCTGCCGAGCGCGGCCCGTCGGTGTGTGGGGCGCAACGATCTTCCTCCGGTGTACGGGGGTCCACCGCTCCGAGGCGTGGGGGGATGGACACCTTTGGTAGGCAAAGTATCGCTGCAGCCTGCCACCAGAACAGTGCTCACGGCAAGGAGTGGCGGGCGTTATTGCCACAATCAGCCACGGAACTTGCGCGTTCGGTACACACTGTGCCCAGAGGGGGCGCTCGGACGGGCCGATCGTCCAGGGGAGGGCAGCCGGTGGTCGACGGGCCGGGCGCTCGGGAGGGGCCGACCCGTCGACGCGGCGGGACGACCGGGCGGAGCCGCCCGGATCAGTCCTCGTCCTCCTGGCCGCGGTCGCGCTGGTGCTTGCGCCGCTTGTAGACCACGCCCACGCCCGCCATGACCGCGAGTCCGCGGATGTGGACGATCGGCGCGTCCGGGTCCACCACGCTGGGCGGGGTGCCGCCCTCACTGCCGAAGCCACCCATGATCGGGAGCCCGTGGACCCGCACCTGGATGTCGTCGGGGACCCTGATCTCGATCCCCGCCATCAGGGCGCCCGTCCAGATGGTGGTCTCCCGGTGGACGAACCGCGCCTCGCGCAGGTCCAGTTCGACGCCGCCCATGAGGGACAGGGCGAAGAAGGTCTTCGGAACCACCCATGCCCCGGCGCGGTCGGCTCCGCCCATCACGGCGATGGCGGCGGTGCTGGTCGGCGCGGCCTGCGGGGTGACCCGGCTGCTGCCGTAGACCGGTCGGGGCGAGCGGAAGTCGCCGGAGACGGGTGTCAGGGAGGAGGCGTGGTCGGTCGAGGGCAGGTCCTCCGTGAGGGGGACGAGCTCGCCTATGGTCTTGGCGCGGTAGACGGAGTCCAGGCGCTCGCTGTGCTCGTCCGGGTCCAGGCGGCCTTCGGCGAGGGCTTCGCGCAGGCGGTGCGCGACGGAGTCGCGGTCGGCGTCGGAGGCGCGCATCCGGCCGTGTTCGGGGGGGTCGACTTCGTTCATCCGGTCCACCATATGACGATTCTTACGCGACGGCACGCCCCCGCCATCGGGGAGGAACCCTGAGCGGTCCCTGATCTTGGGTCGTGTTCGTCAATCCTGCCGGGTTTCGCGTCCACCGGGCTTCCTCTCGCTGCGTTTCACCACCAGGCTGAACGTCGCCCATCGTCTTGCGGGAGATCGCCTGGGCGGCCGCTCACCGACCCGAAACCCTCAAAAACTCTCCCTGGTCCCGTCGTACCGAAGGGCGGGGGTCACGGGTCCGGGAGCAGCCCGCGGCGGATCGCCTGGGAGACCGCCGCCGTCCGGTCGCCCACCCCGAGCTTGTCGTACGCCCGCATCAGGTGGGTCTTCACGGTCGTCTGGCTGATGTGCAGGGCGCGGCCGATCGCCGCGTTGGTCATGCCGTCGGCGGCCAGGCGCAGCACCTCCGTCTCACGGGGCGACAGGGTGACCGGGGGCGGCTCGGACCGCTGCCGCATGCCCGTCAGGAGCTTGCCCGCGACCCGGCCGGTGAGCACGGTCTCCCCACGGGCGGCGGCGCGGACCGCGTCGGCGAGGTCCGCGCGCGGGGTGTCCTTGAGCAGGTAACCGGTGGCGCCGGCCTCGACGGCCCGCAGGATGTCGGCGTCGGTGTCGTAGGTCGTGAGCACCAGGACGTGCGCGCCGGGGTACTCGGCCGTGATGCGCGCGGTGGCCGCGACCCCGTCGCCGCCGGGCATCCGCAGGTCCATCAGGACCACGTCGGGGGAGAGCGCGGCGACCAGGGCCACCGCCTCGGGACCGGAGGCAGCCTCCCCGACGACGGTGAGGCCGGTCTCGGCGCTGAGCATGCCGCGGATCCCCTCGCGGACCACCGGGTGGTCGTCGACCAGCAGGACGCGGATCATCGTGTGTGCTCCTCATCGAAACCGTGGGTCGCGGGGGACGGGCGGCCCCGGTGGGGAACGGAGCCCTCCCCCAGGGGGAGGGCCATGCGGACGGTCGTCCCGGCGCCGGGCACGCCCTCCACGTCGAGTGTCCCGCCCACGCTCTCGGCCCGGTGGCCCATGTTGGCGAGCCCGTCGCCGACGGAGACCTCCCCGAGGACGAACCCGCGCCCGTCGTCCGACACGGTCAGTTCGACACACGTGTCCCCGTAGGCCAGGAGTACCTCCACGTTCCGGGCCCCGGCGTGCCTGCGGATGTTGGACAGCGCCTCCTGCGCCGTGCGCAGGAGGCAGATCTTGAGGTCGTTGCTGAGCGGTACCGGGATGCCCTCCGCCCGGGCGCGGGCCGTGATGGCGAGTTCGCCGCCGAGCCGCGCGGTGATCCGGGCCAGGACCGCTTCCAGGTCCTCGCCGTCGAGCGGGACCGGTCGGCGTGCGGCCACCATCGCCCGCGCCTCGGCCAGGTTCTCCGCCGCGGTCTCGCGCATCAGCACCAGGTGGCGGCGCGCCGTTGCCGGATCGGAGTCCATCTCCGACTCCACCGCCTGGGCGAGGGCGACGATGCTGGTGAAGCCCTGGGCCAGGGTGTCGTGCATCTCGCGGGCGAGGCGTTCGCGCTCGGCCATGGCACCGGACTCCTCCGACAGCCGGGCCGCCTCCGAACGGCTCTCGCGAAGGCTCCTGATCAGCTCGGCCCGCTCGTAGCTCTGCTCGACGATCAACTCGAACCACCGGCCGAACCACAGGGCGTAGCCGATGATGGCCCCGTGGACCAGCGAGGTGACCAGGACCCTGTCCCAGTCCTCCGCACCGGTGATGCCCCGCAGCAGAGTCGGCAGCAGCAGTACGGCCGCCACCGTGGGCACGGCCACCCCGGACCCGCAGGTCATGAAGCAGAGGGGCGCGACCGCGATCAGCATGAAGGTCAGGTTCGGGTTGAGGATCACCGCGGGCAGGACGCACAGCAGGAGGAGGGCCGTCAACACCAGGGAGCGGGGCAGGTCCCAGTCGGAGCCGTCGAGGAGGAGCATCCGCTTGCCGAACACGTAGTAGACGACGATGACGCCCGCCGTCAGGGCCGCGGGCAGCCACCGGCCCCCGGAGGAGTCCGTGGCCAGGGCGAGCACGACCATGGCGGCCATCGTCCCGGTGAAGTACACGTCCCACCAGATGCCCAGGTCCCACGCGTGCCGCTGGGCTCCGTCGCCGCCGGGCCACTCCTCCCCGGAGGGCTCCCCGCGCTCGGCCGGGCCGCTGTCCGCCCCCCGGCCGACGATCGGTTCGGCCACGGCGCTCACCCGTCCTTCCGCGTCTTCCACCGGAACGTCACCAGCGTCAGGGCCAAGCCCACCACACACCACGCGCCCAGGGCGAGGGCCACCTGGGGCAGATCCCAGGACCCGCCGGTTTCGAGTGCGGCCATCTCGTCGGGGAAGAACCCCGCCCGCATGCCCTGCGCCATCCACAGGAGGGGGAAGAGCCCCGCCGCGGTCACCACCCAGTCGGGCAGGGCTACGACCGGGACGAAGACCCCCGACGTGAACTGGAGGACGAGGAAGGGCACGACCACCACGCCGGACGCCGCCTGGGCGGACCGCGCCAGCGAACTGACCGCGATCCCGAGAAGGGAACACGAGACGGTGCCGAGGAGGAGGACCCACGCCAGGGTGGTCCAGGAGTCGGCGCCGGTGGGCAGATCCGCGTCGAAACCCAGGGCGGCGACCCCCAGCAGGAGCACCGTCTGCCCCAACGACAGGAAGGCCACCAGCACCGTCTTCCCGATGAAGTACGCGCTCGGCGGCATCGGGGTGCCGCGCAGGCGGCGCAGGCCGCCGAGCTCGCGCTCGCCGGCGATGCTGGTGCCCAACTGCTGGAAGCTCACCGACATGAGGCCCATGGCGATCATGCCCGGCAGGTAGTAGTCGACGGCGGGCATGCCCATGTCGAACATGCCGTCGAAGATCGACGCGAACAGGACCAGGATCAGCGCGGGCAGGCTGAACGTGAAGATCAGGCTCTCCCACTCCCTGCTGAACGCCCGGATCTCCACCCAGCCGCGGGACAGGCCGATCCGCAGGGGGCCGGGCAGCCGCCGGGCCGGCCCGGCGGCGGGGGACCCCGCGGGGGCCGTCGGCACGGTCGCGGGTGTGGTGCCGGTGCTCATGCCGTGCTCCCCTCGGCGGTGTCCGCGCCGTCGTCGTCCCGGATCAGTTCCAGATAGGTCTCCTCCAGGGTGGGCCGGTGCACGCTCAGCTCCGGCACCTCCCCGCCGAAGAGGGCGGCCAGTTCGCCCACGACCCGGGCGGGCTCGTCGGTGACGGCCTCCCGCCGCCGCCCCTCGACGGTCCAGCCCACCGTGGCCCGGGCGGAGGCGCGCCCGCCCAGGGTGGCGGGCCGGCCCAGCGCCCGGACCCTGCCGCGCGCGATCACGCAGACCCGGTCGGCGAGCTCCTCGGCCTCCTCCAGGTAGTGGGTGGTCAGCACGATGGTGGTGCCCCCGTCGGCGAGCTCCCGGATGAGGGACCAGAAGTCCCTCCTGGCCCGGGGGTCGAACCCGGTGGTGGGCTCGTCCAGGAACAGGAGCTCGGGACGGCCGACGATGCCCAGCGCCACGTCCAGGCGGCGCCGCTGTCCGCCGGACAGGGAGGCGGGCATGGCCCTGGCCTTCTCCGACAGTCCGACCCGCTCGACCACCTCGTCGGAGTCGTGGCTCTCGGGGTAGTAGCCCGCGAAGTGCCGGACCAGGTCGCGTACCGGCAGGGCGGGGACCAGGGTCTCCCGCTGCCAGACGATGCCGAGACGGGCCCGCCAGCCGCGCCCCGCAGTGCCCGGGTCCTCGCCGAGGACGAGGGCGGTGCCGCCGTCCCGGCGCCGGAAGCCCTCCAGGATCTCGACGGCGGTGGACTTGCCAGCGCCGTTGGGCCCGAGGAAGGAGAAGACCTCGCTGCGGTGAACGGTCAGGTCGATGCCGGCGACGGCCCGGTCCTCCCCGTACCGCTTGGTGAGTCCGCGTACCTCGATCGCTGTGTCGTTCATGGCACCGACTCTTCCGGGCCGGCGCCGCCGGCGGTATCGGCCGTCGGGGCGTGAGCGGGTCCTCCGACCGGACGACGCCGGCGGTGGTGGTGGCACGACGGAGGCCCCCGGCGGGAGTCGCCGGAGGCCTCGGGGAGCCGGATCGCGTCCGGGCGCCGGGGGACGGCGGCCGGTACGGGGGTCAGAACAGGCGCAGGACGTCAGGTTCCATTCCGCGCAGCGCGTCGTAGTCCAGTACCACGCAGGAGATACCGCGGTCCTCGGCCAGGACGCGGGCCTGCGGTTTGATCTCCTGGGCGGCGAAGACGCCCCGAACGGGGGAGATCTGCGGGTCCCGGTTGAGCAGTTCGAGGTAGCGGGTGAGCTGTTCGACGCCGTCGATGTCGCCCCGGCGCTTCAGCTCGACGGCCACCGTGGCGTTGTCCGCGTCGCGGCACAGGATGTCGACCGGTCCGATCGCCGTCGGGAACTCGCGCCTGATGAGGGTGTAGCCCTCGCCCAGCGTGGTGATGTGCTCGGCCAGCAGCTCCTGGAGATGGGACTCGACGCCGTCCTTCTGCAGACCGGGGTCCTTGCCGAGCTCGTAGGAGGTGTCGTGCATGACCTCCTCGATGGTCAGCACCAGCTTCTCCCCGGACTTGCCGTGCGTGACGGTCCACAGGTCCGGTCCGTCCGCGACGATCTCCTCGCGGAGCTTGCACGGCGGGTTCATCCAGTTCAGCGGTTTGAACGCCCGGTCGTCGGCGTGGATGGACACGCTCCCGTCGGCCTTGATGAGGATCAGCCGAGGAGCCATGGGCAGGTGTGCGGTGAGCCGGCCGACGTAGTCGACGCTGCACCGAGCGATGACGAGGCGCACGAAACGCCACGTTACCGCCTCCTGGGGGCGGGCGGACCCGAACCGCAGGGAGGGCCGGCCCCCGCAGCGGGCGCCGGTCCCGGGGGTTCTGGCGTCCCTGACAGCGCGGGCTGCGGGCGGTCCGGGGCGGAGCTGTGGGGAGCGGTCGGCCGCCTCCGAGCCGCTACGTCCGTGCCCCACGCGCGGGTACCGGTCGGCGGCGCAGAGGCGGCACCCGCGGACCCCCTGGCGGCACCGGGTGCCCGACAGGGGCCTCCGGTGCGCGGTTCACGACGCGGTGCCCTTTAGGCTGGGCCCATGGTGCAGGAATTTGACAAGGTCGGTGTCGTCGGACTCGGCGCGATGGGCGCGGGCATCGCAGAGGTGTTCGCCCGTGCGGGGTTCAACGTCATCGGGGTCGAGATCGACCAGGCCGCCGTCGACCGCGGCCGCAGTCACATGGACAAGTCCCTCTCGCGTGCGGTCAGCAAGGGCAAACTCACCGAGGAGGAACGCGCCGGGATCGACTCCCGCCTGACGTTCACCACCTCGCGGGAGGATCTCGCCGACGCCGACTTCGTCGTCGAGGCCGTCCCCGAGCGGATGGACATCAAGAAGGACGTCTTCGCGGACCTGGACAGGATCTGCCCGCCCGGCACGATCCTGGCCACCAACACGTCGTCGCTGTCGGTCACCGAGATCGCCGCGCTCACCGGGCGGCCCGAGAGGGTCGTCGGTCTGCACTTCTTCAACCCGGCCCCGGTCATGAAGCTGGTCGAGGTGATCACCACGGTCTCCACCAACGAAGAGACCGTCGACCTGGTCACCGAGGTCGCCAAGCGCATCGGCAAGACCCCCGTGGCGGTCGGAGACCGCGCCGGGTTCGTCGCCAACGCGCTGCTCGTGCCCTACATCAACGACGCCGTCCGCCTGTACGAGCGGGGGATCGCCACCCGCGCGGAGATCGACGCCGCCGCGCAGAAGGCCGCGGACCTCCCCATGGGGCCGCTCGCCCTCGCCGACCTGGTGGGTCTGGACGTGTGCCTGGCCGTCATGGACGTGCTGTGGGAGGAGTTCCGGGACCCGCGCTTCGCGGCCTCGCCGCTGCTGCGCCGCATGGTTGCCGCGGGGCACCTGGGCCGCAAGTCCGACCAGGGCTTCCACGCGGGCCGCTCCGAGGAGCCGGAGCCGCAGCCCACCGGTCGCTACGCCGCGATGGTCCGCGACGAGGAGACCCTCGACCTCGGGGAGATCCTGATCGCCCCGCAGATCGACGACGCCCTGCGCATGATCGGCGAAGGCTACGCCTCCGCCAAGGACGTCGACACCGCGATGCGGTTCGGCTGCGGTTACCCGAAGGGCCCGACCGAGCTCCTGGCGGAGCGCGGCGCGGAGTCCGTGGTCACCACCCTGATGGCGATGGGCGAGTACAGCCTGACCACGATCGCGGTGCCCGCCCCGCTGCTGATGGACCAGCTGCCCGATGCCGAGGAGGGGGAGGGCCACGGCGGCGGCTGCGCCTGCCACGGTTGATCCCCACCCGTGCCGGCCGCCGTCGCAGGTGTGACGGCGGCCACTGTTGTTCCTCTCCTACCCTTGACGGTGTGAGCCCGCGACGTAACTCCCCCCGCCGCAAACCCACCCGGGGCAGTGGCCCCTCCGGTGGAGTCCCCGACGAGGACTCCCTCATGCTGCGCGTCACCGGGGGGCAGCGCCGGGAGACCGGCCCGGACGGGGAGTGGGTCACACGGCGCCTCCCCGGCGCGTCCGCGGCCAAGGCCTACCGGTGTCCCGGCTGTGCCCAGGAGATCCCGTCCGGCATGCCCCACGTGGTGGCCTGGCGTCCCTACGGCGACGGCGGCGACCGGCGCCACTGGCACTCCTCCTGCTGGGACCGGCGGTCGCACCGCTCGCCCCGGGCCCCGCGCTACTGAGCCGGGGCGGCAGCCGTGAGCCCCCCACAGCCCTGACGCGGGCCGGCCGGACCCGGGCCGGGCCCCGCCGGGAGCCGCCCCACCCGGAGCCGCCGCGCGGGCCACAGCAACCCACCCAGGACACGAGGAGCCATGGAGATTCGAGCCACCACGGTGCTTCCCGCCGTGCGACGACCCATCACCCTGCACACCGCCGACGGCCTGGAGCTCGTCGGTGAGCTGGCCCTGCCCGAGAACCGGACACCGGTGGCCACACTGGTGTGCCTGCACCCGCTGCCCACCGCCGAGGGAATGATGGACAGCCACGTCCTGCGCAAGGCGTCGTTCCGGCTCCCGGCGCTGGCCGACGTCGCGGTACTGCGGTTCAACACGCGCGGCACGACGTCCCGGCACGGCACCAGCCAGGGCGAGTTCGGCGAGGGCGAGACCGAGCGGCACGACGTGGTGGCCGCCATCGAGTTCACCGAGTTCGAGGGGCTGCCCGAGCCCTGGCTGCTCGGCTGGTCGTTCGGCACCGAGCTGGCGCTCAAGTGGGGCGCCGATCCGCAGGTACGGGGCGCCCTCCTGCTCTCCCCACCGCTGCACCGCGCCGACGAGGCCGACCTGGTGGCGTGGGCCGAGACGGGCAAACCCGTGGTGGCCCTGGTCCCCGGGCAGGACGACTACCTGCGCCCCGACGAGGCGAAGGAGCGGTTCAAGCCGCTCACGCAGGCCGAGGTGGTCGGTGTGGAGGGGGCCAAGCACCTGTGGGTGGGAGAGCCCTACGTGCGCCGGGTGCTCGACGAGATCGTCAGGAGGGTCAACCCGAAGGCCCACCCGCTGCCGACCGAGTGGGACGGGCCCTACGAGAAGGACGTGCAGACCCTCGCGTAGAAAATGAGTCGTACGTCTCCTTCCGGAGGCGGCCTCGATCCCTGAGGACTCACAAGCCCCACTGATCCCAAGCGCTGCTCCGGGCCCGGTGGTCACGCCCGCACGGGCGTACGCGGACAGGGCGCTCACGGGGCCCGCCCCGGCCCGACCGGTTCCGGAACCGGTCACGGCCCCGGACAGCGAAGGACCCGCCTCCCCAGGGGGAGACGGGTCCTTCCGCGTTACTCACCGGCTCCGCCCAGGGCGGAGGGCGGGGGAGCGGCGGTCGCAGGACGACCGGAACGCTACTCCTGCCACCAGTCCTCGTCGTCCGTGCCCTTGCCGGAGTGCACCGGCTGCTTGGCCTCCTCGGCCGGAGCGGGCGCGGGCTCCTGCGGGGCGATCGCGGCGGGGGCCGGAGCGGCGGGAGCGGCCGGGGCCGGTGCCGGGGCGGCACCGCCACCGAGCAGCTGGCGCAGCTGCTGGAGGTGCGACTGGATGCTGTCGCGCTGGCGGTTGAGCTCGTCGACCTCCTTGCGGGCGGCCGTCATGATCCGGTTGGCCTCGGACTTGGCGTCGTTGAGCTGGTGCTCCGACTTCGACTTGGCCTCGGCCTCGATCTGCGAGGCGTTCTTCTTCGCGTTGCCGACCAGCTGCTTGGCGTGGTTCTCGGCGTCGCGGCGGGTCTGCTCCGCCTGCTGGCTCGCCTTGGTGGCGCGCTGCTCGGCGCTGGAGGCCCGCTCCTCCGCCTCGTTGACCATCTTCTGGGTGGCTGCCTGGGCGGCGGCCAGACGCTCGGCGTCCTGGCGCTCGGCCTCCGCGCGACGGTCGGCCAGCTGGAGCTCGAACTGGTCCTCGGTCTCGGTGCGGCGGGCCTCGGACTCGGCGTACGCGCGCTCGGCGTTCTTGCGCAGCTCCTCGGCCTGGCTCTTGGCCGACTGGATGGTCTCGTCGCGCTCGCGCTTGGCGGCGGCACGGGCCTGGGCGCACTCGCGCTCCGTGGTCGTGCGCAGCTTCGCGATCTCGCCCTCGAAGGTGGCGCGCTTCTCCGCGATCTCGTGGTCGACCGCCGAACGCTTCTTCTGGACCTCGCGCTCGGTGGTGGAGGCCAGCTCGTCCGCCTCGCGGCGGGCCGTGGTGCTGATCTCCTCGGCCTCGGACTCGGAGGTCTGCCGCTGCTCGTCGGCCTCGCGCTGGGCGAGCGTGCGGACCTCGGTGGCCTCGGACTCGGCGGCCGCGCGCATCTCGGCGGCCTCGATCTTGGCTGCCGAGCGTATGTCGTTGGCGTCGATCTGCGCGCTCTGGACCAGCTCGTTGGCCTGCTCCTCCGCGAGGCGCAGCAGTTCCTCGATCCGCGAGCCCAGGCCGGAGTAGGAGGGGCGCTCCCGCTCCTGGAGCTGGCGGTTCTTGGAGGAGAGTTCGGCCTTGAACTTCTCGATCTGCTTGCTGTTCTGCTTGACCTCGTTGCGCAGGCCGTCCAGGTAGTCCGTCACCTGGGTGCGGTCATAGCCACGCAGCACCACGTCGAATTCGGGCGGGGTGTTGTCTTCGTCGAAGATGTTGTTGAGCTGGGTGTCAATGTTGTTTGACGGCATGTGGCGGAATCCTGAACGGGTGCGAGACGGCTAACTTGCAAACGGACCGGGGACGACATGAGGGCGGTGGCGCCGTCCCCGGTGGACGGGGCGTGTCCGGAAGGGGGTGTGCGAACCGGGGCGGTCGACCGGCGCTGCGGGCCTGAGGGCCCCTGACCGCCTCCGATGTCGTCCGCGTGCGCCCTGTCATCTCGACACGGCGACACGGTGTGACGGCCGACCCGGCTCGACCACCGGACTGCAAGACATGGACCAACTCCGGAAAACAAATCCGGCAGCTAGCCGACTTTATCAAGCGTGGAACCCCTGGGAAGAGGGTTTCGTGTAACTTCCGGTGGGGTCTAAGGTCAACCATGCCAGTGGAACTCAAGATGTGATGCGTCCGGAACGCCCCTGTGACGTTCTTTCGGAACCGCGTCAAATCAGTGCGGGGTTTGTACCAACTCCGTGAGTACACCACCGTTGTCCTTGGGGTGCAGGAAGACGATCCTCGACCCCGCCGTCCCGGTGCGGGGCCCGGGGCCGAGCACACGCACTCCGCGGCTCCCGATCTCCTCGGAGCTGCGTGCGACGTCGGACGTGCCGAAGGCCACGTGGTGCACCCCCTCGCCGTTGCGCTCCAGGAACTTCGCCACGGGGGAGTCGTCGCGGGTGGGTTCGAGCAGTTGCAGATACGTGGCGCCGCCGTCGTCCGTGCCGTTGATCCGGAGCATGGCCTCACGGACGCCCTGCTCCTCGTTCACCTCCTCGTGCTCCACCTCGAAACCGTAGGTCTCCCGGTAGAACGCGATCGAGGCGTCGAGGTCGCGGCACGCGATCCCCACGTGGTCGAGGCGGGTCAGGCCGGAGAACGGGCTGGCCGGGTCGGGTACGTCGCTCATGGGTGAACCTCCCGAAGTTCGCTGACGGCGGTGTGGGTATCGTTGCAGACCAGGTGCGTCACCCATCACTTGGAGGCCAGTTACGATGCCCGGTTCCGTCATCGTCGGTGGGGCGCGTACCCCCACCGGCAGACTCCTCGGCTCCCTCGCCGGGTTCTCCGCCGCCGACCTCGGGGGCTTCGCCATCAAGGCGGCCCTGGAACGCGCCGGTATCGGCGGCGAACAGGTCGGATACGTGGTCATGGGACAGGTGCTCCAGGCCGGTGCCGGCCAGATCCCGTCCCGCCAGGCCGCGGTCAAGGCCGGCATCCCCATGGACGTGCCGTCGGTGACCATCAACAAGGTCTGCCTCTCCGGCCTCGACGCCATCGCCCTCGCCGACCAGCTCATCAGGGCGGGCGAGTTCGACGTGGTGGTGGCCGGGGGCATGGAGTCCATGACCAACGCGCCGCACCTGCTCCCCAAGTCCCGCAAGGGTTACAAGTACGGGTCGGTCGAGGTCCTGGACGCGACCGCGCACGACGGGCTGACCGACGCCTTCGAGGGCGACTCGATGGGCGCCTCCACGGAGCGGCACAACGCCAAGCTCGGTATCGGGCGCCGGGAGCAGGACGAGTTCTCGGCCCGCTCGCACCAGCGTGCCGCCGCCGCCGCGGAGGCGGGGCGCTTCGACGCCGAGATCGTCCCCGTGGAGATCCCGCAGCGCAAGGGCGACCCGGTCGTCTTCGCCGCGGACGAGGGCGTGCGCCCCGGGACCACGGCGGAGAGCCTGGGCAAGCTGCGCCCGGCCTTCGACGGCGAGGGCACGATCACGGCCGGTTCGTCCTCCCAGATCTCCGACGGCGCCGCCGCGGTGGTCGTGATGAGCCGTGCCAAGGCGGAGGAGCTGGGCGCCCCGGTCCTCGCCGAGATCGGCGCGCACGGGAACGTCGCGGGCCCGGACAACTCGCTGCACTCCCAGCCGTCCAACGCGATCCGGCACGCACTGGCCAAGGCCGGGAGGTCCGTGCGGGACCTGGACCTGATCGAGATCAACGAGGCGTTCGCCGCGGTGGGCCTCCAGTCCACCAAGGACCTGGGCGTCTCCGAGGACATCGTGAACGTGAACGGCGGCGCGATCGCGATCGGGCACCCGATCGGCGCCTCCGGCGCGCGTATCGCCCTCCACCTGGTCCACGAGCTGCGCCGCCGGGGCGGCGGTCTCGGTGCCGCGGCCCTGTGCGGGGGCGGCGGCCAGGGCGACGCCCTGCTGTTCACGGTGCCCGCCGGGTAGGGGTACCGGACGCTGACGGCACCCGGGGCGCCCAGGGCACCCCGGGTGCCGGACGTCCCGCTCTCCCCACGGGGCCCGGCGCGGGCACGGAAACCGGGCGATCCCCGGCCGCCCGCGTGGCGGATCCCGGTGGGGCGGCACCTCCGAACACACTGTTGCGAAGACACACCGCGCCCGGTACAGACCGGAGCGCAGACGCACCTGACAGCGGCGGGGCGGGGGTCACGAGCCCTCGCCCCTTCCTGCTCCCTCCGACACCGAGGAGTCCCATGCACGCCCCCCAGCTGGTCGAACGGGTCCTGGGAGGTGACCGCCGGGCGCTGGCCCGCGCGATCACCCTCGTCGAGAACGGCTCCGAGGAACTGAGCGAGATCATGGCCGGCCTGGCGCCACGCACGGGGAGGGCGAGGGTCGTCGGGTTCACCGGCTCACCCGGGGTGGGCAAGTCCACCACCACGAACGCCGTCGTACGCGCCGTCCGGGCCAGGGGCCTGACCGTGGCCGTGCTGGCGGTCGACCCGTCGTCGCCGTTCACCGGCGGTGCGCTGCTCGGGGACCGGGTGCGGATGCAGGAGCACGCCACCGACCCGGGCGTGTACATCCGCTCCATGGCCAACAGGGGTCACCTGGGGGGCCTGTCCTGGGCTACCCCCCACGCGCTGCGGGTGCTGGACGCCGCCGGGTTCGACGTGATCCTGGTCGAGACGGTGGGCGTGGGGCAGGCCGAGGTGGAGATCGCGGGCCGGGCCGACACGACCGTGGTGCTGTCCGCGCCGGGCATGGGTGACGCGGTGCAGGCGGCGAAGGCGGGCGTGCTGGAGGTCGCCGACGTGTTCGCCGTGAACAAGGCGGACCGGGAGGGGGCCAGGGTGACCCTGCGGGAGCTGCGCCAGATGGTCGCCATGAAAGACCGTGCCGACGACGAGTGGAAGCCGCCGATCGTCATGACCGTCGCGGCGAAGGACGAGGGCGTCGCCGAGCTGTGGGAGCGCGTCGAGGAGCACTTCGCCCATCTGGAGGCGAGCGGGCAGCTGGCCGGAAGGCGCCGCGCCCGCGCGAGGGACGAGGTCCAGGCGATCGTGCTGGAGCGGCTGCGCGCCCGTCTGGGCGGCGTCGGCGACGAGACGGGCCTGGACGCGCTCGCCCGGGAGGTCGCTGA
This sequence comes from Nocardiopsis sp. NPDC058631, assembly GCF_042716955.1. Lineage (NCBI taxonomy): Bacteria > Bacillati > Actinomycetota > Actinomycetes > Streptosporangiales > Nocardiopsidaceae > Nocardiopsis > Nocardiopsis sp. NPDC058631. The sequence goes on from NZ_JBHXQY010000018.1 coordinate 78,619, forward strand.
GGGACGGAGCGATCCCTACGCCGCCGCCGAACTGCTGTTGAAGGAGCTCGGGGCGTAGGGGCGGGCCCGCCCCCCCCCCCCCCCGGCGGGAGG
>NZ_JBHXQY010000019.1:0-77535 GCF_042716955.1 Nocardiopsis sp. NPDC058631
GGGCCCCCCCCCCCCCCCCCGGGGGTGCTCTGGGTGTGCCCGCCCGGCCCCCGGCGGGCCCGGGGGGCGGGGGGGTTGGCGGCCGCGGGGGGGCCGGGGGGGGGCCCCCCCGCCCGACGCGCATTTCCCGCTTTCCCGGCCGTCTGATCCGGCCGGAAGAACAACACGCGGTTCGGCTTGTTCGCTCAGAGCCGATTATTCGGCTTGTACACGTGCGGTCCGGGCACTCTCGTGATGGATGGGAGTGTCCGGGCCGTTCGCCTTCGGCGTACAGGGAAATCTGACGCGCCAATTGGTAGTTGGATGTTGGGTGAACGCCCTATCGTCGGGGAAAGTCTCTGGCACGGACGGCTGGGAGGTCGGCCATGCGGAGAGGTTCGCCCGGTCGGCAGCCTGTCGACCGGCGGGTGCGACAGTGCTCCCCTGGGCGGTTATCCCTGTGGGGCCGATATGCGGAAGAGTTGGGTCGGCGAGACCGTCCCTGCCTGACCGCTCTGTAGAGGAGCGACGAGACATGTTCGAGAGGTTTACCGACCGCGCACGGCGAGTGGTGGTTCTGGCCCAGGAAGAGGCCAGGATGCTCAACCACAACTACATCGGTACGGAGCACATCCTGCTCGGCCTCATCCACGAGGGTGAGGGCGTCGCCGCCAAGGCTCTGGAAAGCCTCGGTATCAGCCTCGAAGCGGTTCGGCAGCAGGTTGAGGAGATCATCGGCCAGGGCCAGCAGGCGCCGTCGGGGCACATCCCCTTCACCCCGCGTGCCAAGAAGGTCCTTGAGCTGTCGCTGCGCGAGGCGCTCCAGCTCGGCCACAACTACATCGGTACCGAGCACATACTGCTGGGCCTGATCCGTGAGGGCGAGGGCGTCGCCGCCCAGGTCCTGGTCAAGCTCGGCGCGGACCTCAACCGCGTCCGCCAGCAGGTCATCCAGCTGCTGCACGGTTACCAGGGCAAGGAGCCGCAGGCCACGGCCGGCTCCTCCGAGTCCACCCCCTCCACCTCGCTGGTCCTGGACCAGTTCGGTCGCAACCTGACCCAGGCCGCCCGGGAGAGCAAGCTCGACCCGGTCATCGGCCGGGACAAGGAGATCGAGCGCGTCATGCAGGTGCTCTCGAGGCGGACCAAGAACAACCCGGTCCTCATCGGTGAGCCCGGCGTCGGCAAGACGGCCGTGGTCGAGGGCCTGGCGCAGAAGATCGTCAAGGGTGAGATCCCCGAGACGCTCAAGGACAAGCAGCTGTACACGCTGGACCTGGGCGCGCTGGTCGCGGGCAGCCGGTACCGCGGTGACTTCGAGGAGCGCCTCAAGAAGGTGCTCAAGGAGATCCGCACCCGCGGCGACATCATCCTGTTCATCGACGAGCTGCACACGCTCGTCGGAGCGGGAGCGGCCGAGGGTGCCATAGACGCCGCCTCCATCCTCAAGCCCATGCTGGCCCGGGGTGAGCTCCAGACCATCGGCGCCACCACCCTGGACGAGTACCGCAAGTACCTGGAGAAGGACGCCGCCCTGGAGCGGCGCTTCCAGCCCATCCAGGTGGACGAGCCGACCATCAAGCACGCCATCGAGATCCTCAAGGGGCTGCGCGACCGGTACGAGGCCCACCACCGGGTCTCCATCACCGACAGCGCCCTGGTGGCTGCGGCGCAGCTGGCCGACCGCTACATCAGCGACCGGTTCCTGCCGGACAAGGCGATCGACCTCATCGACGAGGCCGGTTCGCGGATGCGCATCCGCCGGATGACCGCTCCGCCGGACCTGCGCGAGTTCGACGAGAAGATCGCGGGCGTGCGCCGGGACAAGGAGTCCGCGATCGACGCGCAGGACTTCGAGAAGGCCGCGTCGCTGCGCGACGACGAGAAGCAGCTCCTCAACAAGAAGGCGCAGCGGGAGAAGGAGTGGAAGGCCGGCGACATGGACGTCGTGGCCGAGGTCGACGAGGAGCTCATCGCCGAGGTCCTGGCCGCGTCCACCGGCATCCCGGTCTTCAAGCTCACCGAGGAGGAGAGCTCCCGGCTGCTGCGCATGGAGGACGAGCTGCACCGCCGGGTCATCGGCCAGGAGGACGCCATCAAGGCGCTCTCCCAGGCGATCCGGCGTACCCGCGCCGGCCTGAAGGACCCCAAGCGCCCCGGTGGTTCGTTCATCTTCGCCGGCCCGTCCGGTGTCGGTAAGACCGAGCTGTCCAAGACCCTGGCCGAGTTCCTGTTCGGGGACGAGGACGCGCTGATCCAGCTGGACATGTCCGAGTTCATGGAGAAGCACACGGTCTCCCGGCTGTTCGGCTCGCCTCCCGGCTACGTCGGCTACGAGGAGGGCGGCCAGCTCACCGAGAAGGTGCGCCGCAAGCCGTTCTCCGTGGTCCTCTTCGACGAGATCGAGAAGGCCCACAGCGACATCTTCAACTCCCTGCTCCAGGTGCTGGAGGAGGGCCGTCTCACCGACGCCCAGGGTCGCAACGTCGACTTCAAGAACACGGTCATCATCATGACGACCAACCTGGGCACGCGGGACATCTCCAAGGGCCAGGCCATGGGCTTCGCCAAGGAGGACAACGCCCAGACGAACTACGAGCGGATGAAGGCGAAGGTCAGCGAGGAGCTCAAGACCAACTTCCGTCCCGAGTTCCTCAACCGTGTGGACGACATCATCGTCTTCCACCAGCTGACGGAGGGGGAGATCTTCCAGATCGTGGACCTCATGATCACGAGTCTGGACGGTCGCCTCAAGGAGCGGGACATGGGGATCGAGCTGCGCCCGAAGGCGAAGCAGATCCTGTCCGAGCGCGGTTTCGACCCCGTGCTGGGCGCCCGTCCGCTGCGCAGGACCATCCAGCGGGAGATCGAGGACCAGCTGTCCGAGAAGATCCTGTTCGGCGACCTCAAGGCCGGCCAGATCGTCGTGATCGACGCCGAGGGCGAGGGCACGGACGCCAAGTTCACGTTCAAGGGAGTGCCGAAGCCGGCCGCGGTTCCGGACACCCCCGAGGTCGAGGAGCCGGCCGCCGGTAAGAGCGACTGACACCGCTGAACCGGGCGACGTCCGTCACGGGGGCATCCCTTCGGGGTGCCCCCGTCGGCGTTCGGCCGTTAGTGTGCGAGCGTGACTCATCCAGATCCCCAGCAGCACGGTCCGTGGCCGCCCCACGGCCGCCCGCCGCAGCAGCCCCCGTCCGCGCAGCAGCCCCAGTACCCGCAGCAGCCCCCGTACCCGCAGCAGGGCCCGGTCGGCGGCCCCCCGCAGGGGGGTCCCGCGGGGCCTCCCCCCGGCCAGTACGGCGCCGTTCCCCCCGCAGGGATGCCTCCGGGCGGAGTACCGCCGGGTGGCGGGTACCCCCCGCCCGGCCCCCAGGGCCACTACGGTCCCTATGGCCCGCAGGGCCCGTACCCCCCGCAGCAGGTGCGGAAGAAACGCGGTGCCGGCCTCGCCCTGATCATCGGGGCGGTCGTGCTGGCCGTACTGCTCGTCGTCGGCGGCGGCCTCCTCTACGTGGTGACGACACCCGGAAGCGGCGGCGGGTCCGGAGAGGCCGGCACCTCCGCCGGAGGCAGCCTGGAGGCGGTCGAACACTACGAGGACCTGTCCGCCGACCACGTCGAGGAGGGCGAGACCGTCGAGTACGACGTGTTCCCGCCCGTGGGCGGGGAGCACTACCCGGTGTGGCAGGACTGCGGCGTCTACTCGGAGCCCCTGCGCACCGAGTACGCCGTGCACTCCCTGGAGCACGGGGCCGTGTGGATCGCCTACGACCCGGGGCTGCCCGCCGACCAGGTGGAGGTGCTCGCCGGACTGTACTCCCCGGGCGACTACCTGGTGATCAGCCCGGTCGAGGGCCTGCCCTCGCCGGTGGTGGCGTCGGCCTGGGGCTCCCAGATCCTGTTGGAGGGTGCTGAGGACCCCCGGCTCGTCGAGTACCTGGTCGAGTACGTCCAGGGCGAGAACACCCCGGAACCGGGTGCCCCGTGCAGCGGCGGTTTCGCGGGGACCGAGGCGGAGTTCGACGCGGGCACCGGTACGAGCGCCCGCATGGCCGACTGACCCCGCCCCGGCAGGTGGTGCGGGATCAGGCGGGGAGGGCGTACCGGCCGTCGTCGAGCGGGTCCACCAGGCCGTCGGACACGAGCGCGTCCAACGCGCGCTCACGCTGGACGTGGTCGTCCCAGACGGCGTCCAGGGCCCGCTTGGCCACCGGGTGCGCGGAGTCGCGGAGCACGGCGAGCAGACGGCCGCGCACCTGGCGGTCGGTGCCCTCGTAGGTCTGGCCCCGCCGGGGCGGCCCGTCGTAGGCGGGCTTGCCCGCGAGCTTCCACGCGCACTGTCCGGCGATCGGGCAGGCCGCGCACGCGGGGGTACGCGCGGTGCACACCAGGGCGCCGAGCTCCATCACGGCCACTCCCCAGCGCGCCGCGACCGAGGCGGTGGGCGGCAGCAGCGACTCCGCGAGTGCCGTCTCCGCCTTGGTCTGGGTTTTCGGCGGGTACTCAACTCCTGTTTCGGCCCTGGCCAGGACACGGCGGACATTGGTGTCCAGAATGGCGTGCCGCTGTCCGTAGGCGAAGCTCGCCACGGCCGCGGCAGTGTAGGCACCGACCCCCGGCAGGGAGAGCAGTGTGGCGTGGTCGTCCGGGACGCGGCCGCCGTGCTCCTCGGTGACGGCCACGGCGCAGGCGTGCAGGCGCAGCGCCCGGCGCGGGTACCCGAGCCTGTTCCACATGCGCACCGCCTCCCCCGAGGCCTCGGCGGCCAGGTGGGCGGGGGTGGGCCAGCGTTCCATCCAGGCGCGCCAGGCGGGCAGGACCCGCACGACGGGTGTCTGCTGGAGCATGATCTCGCTGACCAGGATCGACCAGGGGGTCGCGTCCGGCGCGCGCCAGGGGAGGTCGCGCGCGTGCGACTCGTACCACGCCAGAACGGCGGTGCTGTAAGGGTTATCGCTCATCTTTAACAGGGAATCGGCGGGTTGAGTAGGTGAGTGGCACGCAAAACCGCAATACTACGGCCCATGGCGTCAAGTACCGGACATCCAGGAGCCGTCAGCCGAGAGACCTACTGGAAGCGGCGTGCCTTCGTCCTGCTCGGGTTCCTGATGGTGCTCGCGTTGATCGCGTTCGTCTTCAAGCCCTCGGGCGAGGAGAACGGCGAACCGACCCGGTCCGAAGCCGGGGCCGGCTCCTCGCCTTCTCCCAGTGTCCCACCCGGGGACCCCTCCGCGGCCGAAAGCGCCGAACCCACGGCCGAGGCCTCCGAGGGGGCGGAGGAGAGCGACTCGCCCTCGCCCGGCGGCGGGGAGTCCGGGGGCTCCGGTGGCGGTGAGGGCGGTGAGGGCGGCGGCGTGGCCGCGCCCGAGCGCGCCGAGGACCTCTGCCGCCCGCAGGACGTCGTGGTGACGTTCGAGTTCGCGGAGGAGGACCAGGAGGTCTACGGCGCCGGGTCCGACCCGGGCTTCAGGATCACTGTGGTCAACACGGCGGAGCAGACCTGCACCGTGGACGTGGGCGGCGGCGCCCTGGAGGTGCGGATCCACTCCGGGGACGACCGGGTCTACTCCACCGCGGACTGCCTCAAGGACGGTGGCACCGAGGAGCGCCAGCTCAGCCGGGGTGTCCCGCACGAGTTCACGGTCGAATGGAAGCGCAACCGCTCCTTCACGGACTGCCGTGAGACCAGCTCCACGGCCCAGGCCGGCTGGTATCGGGCCAACCTGCACGGAGACTACGCCGGCGACCAGTCCCAGCTGCCGTTCCAGCTCAAGGCCTGACCCCGGCCGACGCGGCCGGGGAAGAGGCAGGGGCCCTCGGGGGCCGGGAGCCGCGTGCTCCCGGCCCCCGCGCCGTGCCGGCGCCCGTGTGTCGGCCGGACGCGGGCGCGGAACCCCCACGCGCGGATCCTGGTCGCCCAGATCATTCCGATGGACTCGACCGCGGCTGCGCGGGGTGCGGCCAGAATCCACCTCCGGAGGTTCTGGGGCAAAACCGGAGCGTCGTGTAAGAAGGGCCGCGTGTTTTGGTAAAGACGGCTGCTTCTGGTGATCGAATGGTTACGATGCGTGGTGTTCTGATCATTCGCACACCGGGAGCAGCCGTGCACCGCACCGCCCTGGCCCTCGTGGCCACCGCCGCCCTGTCCCTCGCGTTCGCCGCACCCGCGCACGCCGTCCAGACGGAGCGGACCGTGACGACCAGCCATACCCTGAGCATCCGGAGCCTGTCCTCGGGGGAGACCCGGCAGGTCACCCTGGAGTGTCGGCCGACCGGGGGGAACCACCCCGAGGCCGAGAAGGCCTGCGCGGCCATCACCGGGGCCGGGTCGATCGCGCGGACCAAGGGCGAGGACCGGCCGTGCCCGATGATCTACGACCCCGTCGTGGCCACCGCCGAGGGCTCCGAGGACTACGAGGAGGAGTTCGCGAACTCCTGTGTCCTCGTGGGCGGCAAGGGCGCGGTCTACGACTTCTAGGGCGTGGTCCGGGGACGCTTTCGGTTGACTCGGCGCTTGCGCCGATCGACGCGAGCGGCTGCCAGGCCATCTCTCGCAAGACGAGTAGCGCAGGTCAGCCCGGGTTTGGCTGTCCAAGCGCAGTCGGCGCGGCGAGAGGCAGCCCGGGTGACGCGAGCCCGGAATGATCCGCGGAACGCGGCCTAGGCACGCACGCCGTGGCCGGCGGTCCGGGGGCCTCCCCCGGACCGCCGGCCTCAGTCGTCGTCCTGGGACTTCCGGGGCCGGCGCGACCGCCTGGCGACGCGCAGGAGGGCTTCACTCAGCTCCTCCACCTCCTGGGTGCGGATGCCCGGGATCGGATCGCCGAAGTGCTTGGGCACGATCGCCTCGGTGAACCCGAGCCTCTGCGCCTCCGCGACCCTGCGCCGTACACCGGAAACGGTACGCACGTCACCGGCCAGCCCGACCTCGCCGATCGCGATGAACCCGACGGGGAGGGCGACGTCGTTGCTGGAGCTGGCCGCCGCCATGGCCAGGGCCAGGTCCACGGCGGGCTCGGTGAGCTTCACGCCGCCGACCGTCGACGCGTACACGTCCATGTTGGCCAACCGCATGCCCGTGCGCTTCTCCAGCACCGCCAGGATCATGTTGACCCGGGAGGTGTCCAGCCCGGAGGTCGCGCGGCGCGGGGCCGGCAGGGGGGTGGGCGCGACCAGCGCCTGGACCTCGGTGATCAGCGGACGCCGTCCCTCCATGGCGACCGTGACGCAGGTACCCGGCACCGGGTCGGTGCGCTCGGTGAGGAACAGCCCGCTGGGGTCGGGCAGGCCGACGATGCCGCTCTCGGTGAGCTCGAAGCAGCCGATCTCGTCGGTGGGGCCGTACCGGTTCTTGATCGCGCGCAGCAGCCTCAGCTGGGAGTGGCGCTCGCCCTCGAAGTGCAGCACCACGTCGACCAGGTGCTCCAGCATGCGGGGGCCCGCGATGGACCCGTCCTTGGTGACGTGGCCGACCAGGATCGTGGCGATCCCGCGCTCCTTGGCGATCTGGATCAGGGCGCCGGTCACCTGGCGGATCTGCGTGACGCCGCCCGGGACGCCGGTGGCGTCGGGGGAGACCATGGTCTGCACCGAGTCCACGATCAGCAGGCGGGGGCCCACCTGGTCCACGTGGCTGACGAGGGACGCGATGGAGGTCTCGGCGGCGAGGTAGAGCTTGTCGGAGAGCGCACCGAGCCGTTCGGCGCGCAACCGCACCTGACCGGCCGACTCCTCACCGGTGATGTACAGCACCGGGCCCTCCGCGGCCCGCATCGCCGCGACCTCCAGGAGCAGGGTGGACTTGCCGACACCGGGCTCGCCCGCGAGCAGGACCACGCCTCCGGGGACGGCGCCGCCGCCCAGGACCCGGTCGAGTTCACCGACGCCTGTGGGGACGGCCTCGGCGCTCTCCACGCTGATCTCGGTGATGGGGCGGGCCCGGGAGGTGACGGGCGCGGCGGCGACGTAGCCGGCGGCGGGGGCCCCGGCCTCCTCGACCGTGCCCCAGGCCTGGCACTCGCCGCAGCGGCCCACCCACTTGAGGGTGCTCCATCCGCACTCGGCGCACCGGAACGTGGTTTTCGCTGCCTTTGCCATGGTCGCCACGCTAGCGGTTGCCGGGGACAGCTCCGGCGGGCACGGAGCGGATTCCGCGGGACACACGAAAGTTACCTACGGGTTATGGGTAACTTCCGGTAAGCCGTGTTAAAGAATCTGTAAGGGTCCGACTACTCCCTGCCCCCCGCTCCTTGGAGAGGAACACCCGCGTGCCCCGTAACGACGCAAACCCCGCCATCCCCCGTCTCCGGTGGCTCCGCAGAGCCCTGGTCCCCGCGGCCGCCGCGATCCTGGGCCTGTCCCTGGTCTCGCCGCCGTCCGCCGCCGCGGAGGAGGCAGAGGCGGCGGCCTTCCAGCACTACGTGGCGCTCGGCGACTCCTTCGTCGCCGGCCCCCTGGTCCGCCAGCAGCAGGCCAGTGCCCAGGTGCCCCTGCTCGGCTGCATGCAGTCGGCCAACAACTACCCGAAGATGCTCGCCGATAGGATCGGCGTCGCCGAGCTCACCGACGCCAGTTGCTCCGGCGCGCGGATGGAGCACTTCTACGAGCGGCAGTTCAACGACACGCTCCCGCAGTTCGACGCGCTGCGTCCCGAGACCGACCTGGTCACGGTCGGTATCGCGGGCAACGACTTCGGGTTCTCGGATGTCTTCATCGAGTGCGCGAAGCGGAGTCTGGGCAACCCCCTGGGCAGCCCCTGCTCCAACTACTACGGGGACGAGCTGGACGTTCGGATCGACGGCCTCAGGGGTGAGATCTCCCAGGTCTACGCCGACATCGCCGAGCGCAGCCCCGACGCCACGGTGCTCAGCGTCGGCTACCTCCAGATCCTTCCCGAGAGGGGGGGCTGCTGGCCGAGCACGCCCGTCGCCCGGGGGGACGTCCCGTTCCTGGACGCGGCGCAGACGAGGCTCAACACGGTGATCAAGGAGGAGTCGCAGGCGCACGGCGCGGTGTTCGTGGACGTCCTGGAGCGCGGCCGGGACGTGTGCAAGCCCTCCGGCACCCGCTGGGTCGAGGGCCTGATCCCGGAGAACGGGGCTCCGGTGCACCCGAACCGGATCGGTATGGAGGCGACGGCCGACTTCGTCCAGGCCGCGGTCGGGGTGCCCTCGCCGGCTCTGTAGCGGAGGGGTCTTGGCCCACGGGCGGGCTGTCCGGTTATCACTCGGATGACCGTTATGTCCCCTCAAGTAAAGCAGTCTTTGCCGTTTTTAGGAATCAGCCGTACTACGGAGAGTGACATTTTCGGGTGACTGTGTGACGAATGGTGGTGCGACGAGGCGAAGAGATCCGCGTCATAGCGGCGTGGGCGCCTCGACGAGTCGACTCACACGAGTGGAGCGCCACCGTCATGCGACTACCTCGACAGCACGAGCAAGGGCAGGCCTGTCGTCCTACGGACCCGGGGCGACAGGCCGCCCCCGCCCACTCCACACGGGGTGGCGGACCTCGCTCGTTCACCGTCGCGGCGCTCGCCGCGGCAGTCCTGGCCTCCGGCGCCGCACCCGCGTTCGCCCATCCCCCGCAGCCGGCCGGACGCGCAGGGGTCGCCGCGAGCCCCGGAGGACCGGAACGGGTCCACCAGGCCCTGCCCACGCGGACCGTCGAGAAGGCCATCAGGGCCGCCGAGTCCCAGGAGGGCACCCCGTACGGCTGGGGTGGCACCGGGCCGGACGCGTTCGACTGCTCGGGCCTCGTCCAGTGGTCGTTCAAGCAGGCGGGGGTCAGCCTCCCCCGCATCGCCCAGGACCAGGTCCAGGAGGGGACCAGGGTCTCCTACTCCAGCGCGAGGAGGGGCGACATCCTCTACTGGAGCGACGGGGGATACGCCTACCACGTCGCCATCTACCTCGGCGCCGACCGGATGATCGACGCCCCGCACTCCGGGGACCACGTCCGCGAACGGGACGTCAACCACTACAACCTCGCCGGGGCCGTACGGCTGTGACCGGGGCAGGCCTCACGAGTGAGGCTGACAGCCGCTCCGCGGACCCGGGTGGCGGACCCGCAGCCCCGAACGCATCCGTGCGCCGGCCGCTCAGTACCGCCGCCACCACAGGTTGACCGCGTAGTCCACCGTGAGTCCGGGATGGGACTCCACGATCTCCGCGGCCAGCGCGGAGGGGAACTCGATCCGCACCACCGCCTCGAAGCCGCGGCGGTCGGTGAAAGACCAACGCATCGTCAGGGGCTCGCGGGTGAACCCGCGGGCCGACCAGAACCGTTCCACGGCGGACGGGTCGTACGACGGCAGCGAACGCCGGAACCAGGAACCGAAGGTGGAGCGTGTGGCGTCGTTGTCGATCACGAAAGCGACCCCGCCCCGCCGCATCACGCGGTCGAGCTCCGCCAGCCCGGGCTCGCACCCGGGGCCGAAGAAGTAGGCCCAACGCGCGTGCGCGACCTCGACGACGGAGTCGGGGACGGGCAGCCGCTGGGCCGTTCCGTCCAGGACCCGGACGTGGTCCAGATCACGCACCCGGGACCGGGCGGCCTCCGCCAGACCCGGGTGCGGCTCCACACCGGTGACCCGTCGCGCCCGCGCCGCGAACCCCGGCAGGTGGAAGCCGGTGCCGCAGCCGACGTCCAGGACGTGGGCGTCGTCCACCGGCCGGACGCGGTCCATGGCCGCGCCGATCACGCCGTCCGGATCCACCGCGCGGTTCTCCAACTCGTACGTCTGCGGGTTCCGCCAGATGTTGGGGCTGGGGACCGCGTCCCTGGGGATCATGCACCGCACACTAGCCACCACCCGGAGCCCGCCCCACCAGCACGTCCCCGTTCCGGCGGGTTCCCCCGCGCGGGAGCGCGCGCACCGGGCCGGGGCGGAGGGCACCCGGGGCACGGGGACACGGCACGCCGCGTTCACCCGGGCGGAACGCACGAAGGGGGCGATAGCGCATAGTCTGGGTTCCGTGAGTCCTATCCAGGTCCCAGACGCACCCGTCGTCCTGTCGTCGGCGTCGGTCTACCCGGAGAAGACCCCGGCCGCCTTCGAGATCGCGGCGAAGCTGGGGTATGACGGGGTCGAGGTCCTCGTCTCCTCCGATCCGGCCAGCCAGGACATCGATCTCCTGCGGCGCCTCTCGGACTACCACCAGATACCCGTCACCGCCGTCCACTCGCCCTGCCTGGTCCTCACCCAGCGTGTGTGGGGCCGGGAGCCCTGGGGCAAACTCGTGCGCTCCAAGGAGATGGCCGAGGCCCTGGGCGCCAGGACCATCGTCGTCCACCCCGCCTTCCGCTGGCAGCGCGAGTACGCCCGCGAGTTCGAGAGCGGTATCGCCCGCATGCAGGACGAGACCGACGTCGTCTTCGCGGTGGAGAACATGTACCCGGTCCGGGTCCGCGACCGCGAGGTCGTGCCCTACGCGCCGAGCTGGAACCCGCTCGACCGCGACTACCCCGACGTCACGCTCGACCTGTCGCACACCGCCATGTCCGGCTCCGACGCCATGGAGATGGCCAAGCAGCTGGGCGACCGGCTCTCGCACGTCCACGTCACGGACGGCCTCGGTGGCCAGAACCTCGACGAGCACCTCATCCCCGGGCGCGGTACCCAGCCGGTCGGCGAACTCCTGGAGTACCTCGCCGAGGGCGGCTTCGGGGGTCAGCTGGTCCTGGAGGTCAGCACCCGCAAGGCCGCCGACCGCCAGGCGCGCATGCGCGAGCTGGCCGAGGCACTGGCGTTCACGCGGCTGCACTTCGCGCAGACGTCGTCGACCGGCCGCACGCACGACCGCCGCGAACGCATCGCCCTGCTGCGCCGCAGGCCGCCCGCGCCGCCCCGCCGGTTCTCGGTGGACGGCGGCGGAACGGTCGACGACAAGGGGACGGTCGACCCGGGCGGAAGCTGACACGGCCCGGGTGCGCCCGCGGGCCGGAACGGCACCGGTGGGCCCCTCCTCCCCGCACACAGCCGTCCACGGGCTGAGACGACCGGTCCACCCCGGGCCGCGGGGGCGGCTAGCGTGGAGGTGAACCGCAGAGAGGACTCTTCATGATCGCGATCATCGGTGCCGGGAAGATGGGCGAGGCACTGCTCGCCGGAATGCTGGCCAGGGGCCACACCCCGGAGGACGTCCTGGTCACCGAGCCGCGCGAGGAGCACGCGCAGGAACTGCGCCGCCGCTACCTGGTCGAGGTCGTCCCCGCGACGGACGCGGCCAAGCGCGCCGACACGCTCCTGATCGCCCTCAAGCCCCAGGACATGGTGGCCCTCCTGGACACGCTCTCCCCCCACCTGGACTCGGACCGGCTGGTCATCTCGGTCGCGGCCGGCATCACCACCGCCGTCCTGGAGGACCACCTGCCCCCCGGGACTCCCGTCGTACGGGCGATGCCCAACACGCCCGCCCTGATGGGCCAGGGGATGACCGCCGTCGCGGGTGGGGCCCACACCGACGGGGCACACCTGGACCGCGCGGAGGCGCTCCTGGCCACGGTCGGCGAGGTGATCCGGGTCGGCGAACAGCACATGGACACCGTCACCGCCATCTCCGGCAGCGGCCCCGCGTACTTCTACTTCATCGCGGAGACGATGATCGAGGCCGGAGTCGCCATGGGCATGCCGCGCGCCACGGCGCAGCGGCTCGTCGGGCAGACCATCACGGGCGCGGCCGCCATGCTCAACGGTTCGGGGGAGCACCCGGTGGTGCTGCGCGAGGCGGTGACCTCTCCGGGCGGCACCACGGCCGCCGCACTGCGCGAACTGGAGCGGCACGGTGTCCGGACCGCCTTCACGGACGCCATCGAGGCGGCCCGCGACCGGAGCGGCGCGCTCTCCGGAAACTAGGCCGTGGCCCGTGAACCCTTCCGGTCACCGCACCGGCGGGGCGGGACCAGGGGCGGAGCCGCCGCGTCGGACGGGGACTTGGCCGGAAACGGCCTCTTCGTACGAACCGGACGTCGTGGTCCATAGGTACTGTGCATAGGAAAGGTCGCACACGTCCTTTTCTGTCTCGCTCGGGCGAGCCATCCCCCTTCTCCTGCCTCCAGGGTCCTCCATGACATCTCCCCCACCCCCGTTCGACCCCTCCCAGCCGCCCGGCGGGGGACCTCCCCCGGAAGGCCCGCCCCCCGGCGGCGCCCCCTCCGGCGGACCTCCGCAGCACCCGACCGGTGGACACCCCACCGGTGAACACCCCACCGGTGGACACCCCACCGGTGGACACCCCACCGGTGGTCAGCCCTCGGGCGGACCCCACACCGGTGGTCAGCCCTCGGGCGGACATCCCACCGGTGGGACACCGCGCGGCGCTCCTTCCTTCATGCCGGCCGGGGGCCAGACCCCGGGCGGGCGGGGGTTCCCCTCCGGCGGCCACCCCTCCGGCGGCTTCCCCGCGGGTGGCGCCCCCTCCGGCGGCCCGTATCCGGGAGGCATGCCTCCCGGCGGTCCCCCACTCGGTCCGCCGCCCGGAGGGATGCCCCCTGGCGGGATGCCGCCGGGAGGGATGCCCCCCGGCGGGTTCGGCGGCCCACCGCCCCCCAAACCGAGCCGGATGCCGCTCCTCTCCTCACCGTCCGCGGTCCGCGCCTCCCTGCTCAACGCCTCCGGCTTCGGTGCCGGGTACGCCTACCTGCGGCAGTGGCCGTTCTTCGCCGCCGCGATCGTCATCACACTCGGGCTCCTCGTCACCGCCGCGGTCCTGGGCGCGGCCGACAACCTCCTGCTCTGGGTGCCGATCCTCCTCGTCTGGTTCGTGGCGGCCGCCGTGCACGGCCTCTTCGCCGGGCGCTCCCGCGACGAGCGCGCGCTCACCCGGGGCGAGCAGCCCCGCCGGGGCCGGATGGCACTCCTCACCGCGGGCGGGCTCGTGCTCGCCCTGGTCGTCTCCCTCGTCGGTGTGTGGCAGGCAGGGGAGTGGCGGCTGCGCGTCGCCGACGCCGCCCACGCCCGGGGCGAATGCGGCCAGTCGGAGGCCGTCGCCGCCTACGGAAGCGTCGAGGACCTCTTCCAGCTCTCCTTCTCCCCGTCGCTCATGTCCCGGGCCCGCGCGGGCGCCGAGGCCTGCGCGCTGCTGGAGCGGGCCCAGGGCGACGTCGCCGCCGGTGACTTCGAGCAGGCACTCGACTCCTACGCCGCCTACTTCGGCCACGCCTCCTCCCGCTGGGAGGACACCGACGGCGAGATCGCGGACATCCACTTCTCCTACGCGGCCGACCTGGCCTCGACGGCGGAGGAGGGGTTCGGCGGCGAGGTCACCGAGGACTACCGGGAGAGCATGCGGCAGGCGCACGAGGTCTACAGCGTGATCCCGGTGGACTACGAGGGCACCGAGGCCGCGGGCGAGGTGCCCGCCGCGCTGGCCGGGCTCTACGAGAGCGGCACCAGCGAGTACGCGGCCGAGAACTGGTGTGCGGCCTTCGACCAGATCGAGATGTTCAACGACCTGTCCTGGGACAGCACACCGGAGATCACCGAGCGGCTGGCGGCGGAGCGACCCGACGCGGCGTTCAACTGCGGCTGGGAACACGTGGACGAGGGCCGGTTCGAGCCCGCCGAGACCATGGTCGCCCTGCTCGGCGACGAGTACCCCGACCACGAGGCGGACGAGGTGGAGACGATGGTCGTCCACATCGGCGCCGGTCGTATCGAGGCCGAGATGGACGCTCTGACCAGCATCGGCGAGGTGGACTTCGCCCCGGCCGCCACCGGGGGCTCCGGAAACGACAAGGCCGTCCTGGAGGTCACCAACAACACGCCGTACGACATGCGGTTCCTCTACGTCGGCCCGGACAGGGTGCACGACGAGATCATCACCGAGGCGTGCGAGGACTGCGAGACCTACAGTTCGCCTCCGACCGGCAACTCGTGCTTCGAGGACGGCGAGGTCATGCGCGTCGAGCTCGACCCCGGCGAGTACCGGATCCTGCTCACCTCCGAGGACGGGTTCTTCGGTGCCGCGCCACTGCACGGCAACGTCGACCTGGGCGGCGGTGACCTGCACGAGTCCTGCTACTTCATCACCGAGTAGGCGGGGGCGGGCGGGGACGCGGACCGCGTCCCCCCGGACCGGCGCGGGCGTGGACCCCCGCGTTGGTCCGGGGGCCCGACCGGCCCTCCGGAGCCGGTGACCGGGGACCCGGGGTTCGGCCCGGGACCCGGTTTTGCGTACTGTGTGCTTCGGAGCACGCACACCTGAAACGGGGGTCACCACATGGGAGGGCGCACGTCCTGCTCGCTTCGGGTGGCATGGGATGACGAACTGACCGCCTACGACTTCGGGCCGCAGCACCCGATGGCGCCGATCCGGGTCGAGCTGACCATGGCCCTCAGCCGTGAACTCGGTGTCCTGGACGCGCCGGGGGTGGGCCTGCTGGACGTCGAGCCCGCGTCGGACGAACTCCTGTCCCTGGTGCACGACCCCGCCTACATCGAGGCGGTCAAACGCGCCGGCCGGACCCTGGAGCCCGACGAGGCCCACCTGCTCGGTACCTCGGACAACCCCGTCTTCCCGGACATGCACGATGCCGCGGCCCTCATCACGGGCGCGTCCGTGGCCGCCGCGAGAGCCGTGTGGACGGGGGAGTCCGCGCACGCCGCGAACATCGCGGGCGGGCTGCACCACGCCATGCGCAGCAACGCGTGGGGTTTTTGCGTCTACAACGACCCCGCGATCGCCATCGCCTGGCTGCTGGAACAGGGTGCCAAGCGCATCGCCTACGTGGACGTCGACGTCCACCACGGGGACGGCGTGCAGAACGCCTTCTACGACGACCCGCGCGTGCTCACCATCAGCCTGCACGAGTCGCCGGTGACCCTGTTCCCCGGCACCGGTCAGGCGTCCGAGACCGGAGGTCCGGGCGCCGAGGGGTACGCGGTCAACGTCGCCCTCCCGGCGGGGACCGGGGACACCGGGTGGCACCGTGCCTTCGACGCCGTCGTCCCGCCCCTGCTGCACGAGTTCCAACCGGAGATCCTCGTGACCCAGCAGGGTTGCGACACCCACGCCCTCGACCCGCTCGCCAACCTCACCCTCAGCGTGGACGGCCAGCGGCGCGCCTACGCCGAACTGCACAAGCTCGCGCAGAAGACGGCCGGCGGACGGTGGCTGCTCCTCGGCGGCGGGGGCTACGGGCTGGTGCACGTGGTCCCGCGAGCCTGGACCCACCTGCTGGCCGAGGCCGCCGGACACCCGGTCGACCCGGACACCGAGACACCGCAGGCCTGGCGCGACTTCGTGCGGGAGCGCACCGGGGAGCTGGCCCCCCTCTACATGACCGACGGGCGCGAGGTGGCGTTCGCGCCCTTCGTGGACGGCTACGACCCCGGCGACCCGGTGGACCGCGCCATCCACGCCACCCGGACCGCCGTCTTCCCCAGCCACGGTATCGACCCGAGCCTCTGACGGGCTGACCGGAAGCACGCCGGTGTGGTGTGAGGGGAGTGCCCCCGACGGCCCTGTCGTAGCCGGCGCCGGTGCCGGAACCCGCTACGAGGACAGGAGCGCGGCGGAGGGGGCGGGCCCGTGAACCTTTCCGGTCACCGCCCGAGCGGCTCCGGCCGGATCCCCGCCGGACGACTCCGACCCCGGGGAGCGGTTCCGGTACGCCCCTTTCCGCGGCCTTCCCGCGGTCGGCCGCGCGTGCCATGATTCCGGTCCGCTTCCCGGGCAGCGGCGCTGCCCAGGCGTACGGAGGTGAATTCGTGGGGATTGCGCGTTGTGGGCCTCAGAGGGGTAGGACAGAGGTTGAATACCGGGCGAACAGGGGCCGGCGTCGTGGTGGCATCGCGGCGTGGCGCACACCCGGTGCGCAGACGAGGAAGGGGAACGCCAGGTGACGCCGCCGACACGCGCTGAACTCATCACCTATCTGGTTCGCACGGGGATCGCCGGGCACGTCGACACCCCCCGCCAGAACAACCTTCGGCACTATCGGCGGCTCGTACAGAAGGACCCCTACCACCAGTTCGGACTCACCTTCTCCCACGACTGGACGTTCTCCGAAGTCCTCTCCCTGATGAGCAAGCGGTGCGGCGTCGTGGGAGACGAGGAGTACGTGTGGGGGATCGACACCATCGACCCCGACCTGACCGTGGACGCCCTGGAGGCGCTGGGCGACCGGATGGCGTTGGCCGCCGAACGGGGGGAGCGGGTCATGTTCGCCACGGGACACCCCAGCAAGCTCAGGGAGACGTACCGGGTCTGGAAGGACGCACTGGCCTCACGCGGCTGCCAGGTCGTTACCGCAGCGGGTGGCTATTCGTACGAAGTGACCACGGAAAGGCCACCCAACCGTCGAACCGTGGTCTGGAAGGACGAGGTCGCGATCGTCACGGACGGTCACCTCGCGCGTCACAGCCATCACCCCTTCGCCATGCGTGCCATTCTCGGGGACCTGGAGGAGCGCGGTGAGGAGTGGCCGCAGTTGGTCATCGCGGATCACGGGTTCGCGGGTGCGGCAGGGGAGGCCGGGGTGCCGACGATGGGGTTCGCGGACTGCAACGACCCCGCGCTCTTCCTCGCCGAGCACGAGGGAAAGCTCCTGGTCACCGTGCCTCTGGACGACGGATACCTGACCGAGGACTACGCCCCGCTGCGCGAGTACGTGCTCGCCAGAGCCGGTCTGATCTGACCGGGGCCGACCATTTATACCCACCGTTAAACCTCATCCGTCCCGCCGTCAACGTGTATCCCCGAAGACAGGGCAATCGACCTTTCGCAGACGGGGACTCGGCTCTACCCTGAAAACGGACGTGTCAGTAGTGACAGCGTGACACGCTGGCGTGGCGTTGGGACGGGCACATACCGGGGTCGCCCCTACCGCCGTACATCACGCCGGGCTGAAGAGTAGACAATGCTCACGTCCGGGAATGAGGGCGTCGGAAGATGAACGGTAGCAAACCACCTCTCGAAGAGGTCAGGTTCTTGACCGTGGCGGAGGTCGCCACGATCATGCGTGTGTCCAAGATGACCGTTTACCGAATGGTGCACTCGGGAGTTCTCCCCGCGATCCGCGTGGGGCGTTCCTACCGGGTTCCCGAACGGGCCGTGCACGACTACCTCCGCGAGGCTTTCGTCGAGGCTGGTTGAGCCAGGGCCAGGCCGGCCGGGGCGGTGGAACGCCGACCCCGGTCGACCGGTAACCCCCGGGGCGATGGCTGATGGCCGTCGCCCCCGCCGGGGTTCCCCCACCTCGCCGAGCGCCTTCCCGCGCACCGGACCGAAGGTCCCTTGTGCCGGGGCGGCCGAACGGGCTCCAGAGCATCTACTACAATCTGTCGTTGTTGTAGTCCGCCCTGTTCACACCCGGTTCGCGAGGTCCCCTCGATGCCCAGTACCAGCTCCGGTACGCGGTCACGCCGCAGCGTGCCGCGCTTCGCGGCGACCGCGGTGGCCGCCGCCCTCGCCCTCACCGGCTGTGCCGGGGGGAACGAGATCGAGGCCGGCGGCGAGGACGACCGGTTCATCTCCGGCGACGGGAGCGCCACCGCCTTCGACACCGCCGAGCGCGTGGACGCCCCGGAGGTGGACGGCACCACCCTCGACGGGAACGACGTGTCCCTCAGCGACTACGAGGGCGGCATCGTCGTCCTCAACGTCTGGGCGAGCTGGTGCGGCCCCTGCCGCGCCGAGCAGCCCGTGCTCGACGAGGTCCACGCCGAGTACGGCGACCTCGGAGTGGACTTCCTCGGCGTCAACATCAAGGACGACGAGACCGCCGCCCAGGCCTACCTCTCCAACAAGGACGTCGCCTACCCGAGCCTGTACGACCAGCCCGGCGAGGTACCGCAGGCCTTCCGCGACACCGTCCCCCCGCGTGCCATCCCCAGCACCCTCGTCATCGACCCCGACGGCCGCATCGCGGCCCGCGTCATCGGGCCCACCACCTACGGCCAGCTCACGGACCTGCTGAACCCGGTGGTGGTGGAGTTCGACCTCGGCGACCCGGAGGAGCGCCCCCGGGTGGCCGACCAGGAGAACGCCGACGTCTCCGAGGGCGCCGAGGACGCACCCTCCGCCGAGGACGAGGAACAGCCCTCGGACACACCCTCCGCCGAGGACGACCGCTGATGGACCCGATCGGCACCACCGTCCTCACCGGGTCCCTCCTCGCCGCCGTCCCCCTGGCGCTGGCCGCCGGGCTCCTGTCCTTCCTGTCCCCCTGCGTGCTCCCGCTCGTGCCCGGCTACCTGTCCTACGTGACCGGGATGAGCGGTGCCGACATGCGCGAGCGCGCAGCCGTGGCGGCCGGGGCAGAAGGAACGGAAGGGGGCTCCACGGCGACGGCCCTCGCCGACGTCGACACCGAACTGGCCTCGCGCCGGTGGACCATGGTCACCGGCAGCATCCTGTTCATCGCCGGGTTCACCCTCGTGTTCGTCGCCGTGGGCGGCTTCATCGGCTGGCTCGGCGATCTCCTCGTGGACTACACCGACCCCCTCACCCGGGTCCTCGGCGTCCTCACCGTCGTGCTCGGCCTCGCCTTCATGGGCGTCATGCCGGGGTTCGGACGCGAGTTCCGCTTCCACCGCCTGCCCAGGGCCGGGCTGGCCGGAGCACCCCTGCTCGGCGTCCTCTTCGGACTCGGCTGGACCCCGTGCATCGGGCCGACCCTGGCCGCCGTGCAGACCCTCGCCTTCGTCGAGGGCGGCGCGGGGCGGGGCATGCTCCTGTCCCTGGTCTACTGTGTGGGCCTGGGGCTGCCCTTCGTCCTCGCCTCCCTCCTCTACCGGCGCGCCCTGGGCGCCTTCGGCTGGCTCAAGCGCCACACCCGCACCGTCACCGTCGTGGGAGGGGCCATGCTCGTCCTCGTCGGCCTGGCCATGGTGACCGGGCTGTGGACGCAGCTGACCATCGCCATGCAGGGCTGGGCCGCCGACTTCCAAACGGTGATCTGATGAGTACGACGACCACGACCGACAACGACACCGGGGGCGGAACCGGCTCGGGCGACGGCGCCGGAGCCGAGGGCAGCGGAGGCGGCCCCTCCCGGGGACTGGGCCCGCTCGGCTGGCTGCGCTGGGCATGGCGCATCCTCACCTCGATGCGCACCGCCCTGGTCCTGCTGTTCCTGCTGGCCGTCGGCGCCATCCCAGGCTCGATCCTGCCGCAGAACGTCGTGAGCGTGGACGAGGTCAACGCCTACGTCCGGGAGAACCCCGACCTGGCCCCCTGGCTGGACCGGTTCTACCTGTTCGACGTGTTCTCGTCGCCCTGGTACGCGGCGATCTACCTGCTGCTGTTCGTCTCCCTCGCGGGCTGCGTCATCCCGCGCGCCCTCATCCACGCCCGCGCCGTGCGCGCCCGGCCGGTGCGCACCCCCCGCAACCTGGGACGGATGCCCTACGCGGCGACGTTCACGACCGGCGCCGACACCGCGACGGTGCTGGAGCAGGCCCGCAAGGTCCTCAAGGGCTACCGGATCGAACGGTACGGCGACTCCGTCTCCGGCGAGACCGGCTACCTGCGCGAGGCCGGGAACGTGCTGTTCCACTTCGCGCTGCTGGGACTGCTGCTGGCGCTGGCCGCCGGATCGTTCTTCGGTTACCGGGGCAACATGCTCATGGTCGAGGGCGACGGATTCGCGAACACCCTGCCCTCCTACGACGCCATCTACCCCGGGCACTGGACCGACACCGACGACCTGGAGCCCTTCACCCTGCGGCTGGACGACTTCGAGGCGTCGTTCATCGAGGACGGCGACCTGCGGGGGCAGGCCGAGTCCTACGTCGCCCAGCTGACGTACAAGGAGTCCCCGGAGGCGGAGGAGGCCCAGCACACGCTGGAGGTCAACCACCCGCTCACCGTGGACGGCGTGCAGGTCTACCTGCTGGGCCACGGGTACGCGCCGGAGTTCGAGGTCCGCAACGCCGAGGGCGAGGTCGTCTTCGACCAGGCGGTCCCCTTCCTGTACCGGGAGACCGCGACCTTCACCTCCGACGGCGTCGTCAAGGTTCCCGACACGGGGGCGGAGGAGCTGGGCTTCGTCGGGGTGTTCCTTCCGAGCGCGGTGGAGACCACCGAGGGAGACCTGGTCTCCAACTTCCCCGGCGCCGAGAACCCCCAGGTGACCCTGGAGGGCTACCGCGGCGACCTGGGCATGCTGGATCCGCAGTCGGTCTACCAGCTCCAGACCAGCGGCATGGAGGAACTCGGAAGCTCCCCGGTGCTCGACATCGGCGACAGCTGGGACCTCCCCGACGGCGACGGGTCGATCACGTTCACCGGGTACAGCGAGTACATCAGTCTCCAGGCCAACCGCGACGGTGCCCGTGTCCCCGCGCTGACCGCGGCCACCCTCGCGGTCCTGGGCCTGGTCACGACCCTGTTCGTCCGCCCCCGCCGCGTGTGGGTGCGTGCGACCGAGGGCGAGGACGGGCGCACGCGGGTGGAGCTGTCCGGCCTCGGCAAGACCGAGGTGGCCGGCAACAACGCGGAGTTCCACGAACTCACCACAGAGCTTGCCGGACGGCTCCGGAAGGACGAGTCGGACGACAACCCCCGAAATCCCCGAAGCAGCACACCATCCGACCCGCCAGAGTCGACGACAACGAGGGAGTGACCGGTGACGTACACACTCGCCGGAACGGTGGACGAGACGATGGCGTCGACCAGCGACATGTTGATCATCGCGATGATCGTCACGTACGCGGTGGCCCTGTTCCTCTTCGCCATCGAAGCCGCCTACGGAGAGCGCACCAAGCTGAGGGCCGGCAAGCTCATGCCGGTCGGCGCGGGCGCCGCGAAGGACGCCGGAGCCGCTGAGGGCGGCGTCGACGACCTCGACATCAACGTCAACGTCCGCACCACGGAGGGCGAGGCGCAGGCCTCCCAGAGCAACCTCGGCCGGGTGGCCCTGGGCGTGACCACGCTCGGGTTCGTGATGGGCGTCGCCCAGATCGTCACCCGCGGCCTCGCCGCCGGCCGGTGGCCGTGGGGCAACATGTTCGAGTTCATCGTGGCGCTGTGCCTGGTCGCGGTGGCCGGCCTCCTGTACGCCTCGTTCCGCTACCAGGCCCGGTTCCTCGGAGCGTTCGTCCTGGTCCCGGTCCTGATCCTGCTGGGTGTCGGCGTCAAGTGGCTGTACGTGGACCCGGGTCCGCTGATCCCGGCCCTGCACTCCTACTGGGTGCCCATCCACGTGACCGCGACCATCATCGCGGGCGGCGCGTTCATGGTCTCCGGCGTCGCGGGCGTCACCTACCTGGTCTCGCACCGGGCGGAGGCCAAACGCGCCCTGGGCCAGAAGGTCGCGGGCATCGCGGGACGCCTGCCCAGCCCCGAGCTGCTGGACCGCATCTCCCACCGGTTCATCCTGTTCGCGTTCCCGCTGTGGACCTTCGGCATCATCGCCGGGTCGATCTGGGCGGACGAGGCCTGGGGCCGCTTCTGGGGTTGGGACCCGAAGGAGGTGTGGTCGTTCATCTCCTGGGTGATCTACGCCGCCTACCTGCACGCCCGCGCCACGGGCGGCTGGCGCGGCCCCAAGGCGACCTGGATCAACGTGCTGGGCTTCCTGACCATCCTGTTCAACTTCTTCGCCGTGAACTACATGTTCAGCGGTCTGCACTCCTACGCCTGACCCTGCCTGCCCCGGAGCCGACGGTGAGGACCCCGCGACAGCGGAGTCCTCACCGTCAGCCGTGTCGGCCCCGGGAACGCGGCCGGGGCGGCCGGTGGGGGCGCGGCGCTCAGGTCCGGGCGGACGCTCCCGCAGAGGGGGGCGCCGTCGACTCACGGACCACGAGCCGGGTGTCCAGGGTGACGGTCCCGGGGTCCTCTCCCGTCGTCACCCGGTGGAGCAGCAGGTCGATGCCCCCGCGCCCGGCGGCCACGACCGGCATGTCCACGGTGGTGAGGGCCGGACGGCAGTGCCGTGCGATGTGGGTGTTGTCCACGCCGACCACGCTGAGGTCCCCGGGCACGGACAGCCCGAGGGCCTCCACACCCCGGATCAGGCCGAGCGCCACCAGGTCGTTGTAGGCGAGCACGGCGGTCGCCGGGCCGGACGCCACCTCGGCGGCGGCGCGGAACCCGCCCTCCTCGGTGGGAGGGTTGGGGCCGACGGGGTGCAGAACCGCGCCGTGGCGCGCGGCGGACGCCTCCGCGGCGCCCCGTATCTCCTGGGCGGTCCAGGACGCGCTCGGCCCGGTCAGCACCGCGATGTCCTGGTGCCCCAGCGCCACCAGGTGATCCACGGCCTGACCGGTACCCGAGGCCACGTCCATCAGCACGCAGGGCAGGCCCTTCACCCTGCGGTTGACGACGACGAACGGCACGTCCCGGCCGAGTTCGGCGATCACGCGCCCGCTCAGCCGCGAGGCGACGAGCAGCGCGCCGTCCACCTGCTTGGCCATGGAGCGCACCAGCTCCTCCTCCACCCGCGCCCGCTCGTCGGTGTCGGCGACGAACACGTGGTAGTCGTGTGCGCGCGCCTGGGCCTGCGCCGCCTTGATCAGCGGCGGGAAGAACGGGTTGGCGATGTCGGCGACGATCACGCCGAGGTTCGCGGTCCGCTGCGTGGAGAGGGCGCGCGCGGCGCGGTTGGGGCGGTAGCCGAGCCGTTCCGCCGCGGCCCTGACCCGGGTCCTCGTCACCGCGTTGACCATGTGGGCCGCGGAGAAGGTCCGCGAGACGGTGGAGACGTGGACCCCGCTCTCCCTCGCGACGTCCCTGATGGTGACGGCCACCGGGGCCTCCGTTCCTGGATGTTCCGACGTGCTCGGCTGAGTCCTGAGATTACGGCAACCGGTTGTGGCACGGCAGAGCGGAAGGGATGCTGACTCTTTTGTTATCGGAAGGAGTGCGGGGAAGGGTTTTCCGAGTTTTCCGCGGCGAACACGTGACGGGAGGGTTGACGTGGACAGGGGAGTCGGGAGATGTTCATGCAAACGTTTGCATCCGGCTGCGGACCAGCACCCGGTATCCCCCCGACCAGGAGCACGATCATGCGCAGGCTCATACTCCCCCTGACCGCGGCGGTGGCACTGACCACGGCCCCGGCCACCACCGCGCACGCCGACCCCGTACCCCCCGACCTCGCCCGGGAGGTCCTGGCCGACGGCGACGGATGGGGTTCGGCCGGGTCCGGGACCACCGGCGGCTCGGCCGCTGCCCCGGAGAACGTCTTCAGGGTCTCCACCCTGGAGGAGTTCCGCGACGCGGTGGCCGGGGACGCCCCCAAGATCGTCCTCGTGGAGGGCACCATCGACGCCAACACGGCGCCGGACGGCACCCGCACCGCGTGCGAGGACTACGCCGTCGACGGCTACACGCGGGAGGGCTACCTGGCCGCCTACGACCCCGAGGTGTGGGGGTGGGAGGACCCGGTGGGCCCGTTGGAGGAGGCCCGCGCCGCCTCCCAGGACGTCCAGGCCGAGCAGATCCGGGTCCGGGTCGGCTCCAACACCACTGTGGTCGGCGCGGGCGACGACGCAGTCATCGCCGGGACGAACCTGCTGGTCCACGACGTGGACAACGTCATCCTCCGCAACCTCACCTTCTCCGACACCCACGACTGCTTCCCCGGGTGGGACCCGGGCGACGGCGGAACCGGCAACTGGAACTCGGAGTACGACCACGTGGAGGTCTCCGGGGCCACCAACGTGTGGGTGGACCACAACACGTTCGACGACGGCGACAACCCCGGTTCGGACCTGCCCGAGTACTACGGGCGCAAGTACGAGGTGCACGACGGCCTGCTGGACATCGTCCGGGGTACCGACCTGGTGACCGTCTCCTGGAACGACTTCGTCGAGCGGGACAAGGCGATGCTGCTCGGCAACAGCGACGGCAGGACCACGGACCGGGGCAGCCTCAGGGTCACCTACCACCACAACCACTTCGACGGGCTCGGGCAGAGGGCGCCCCGCGTCCGCTACGGCCAGGTACACGTGTACAACAACCACTACACGGTGCGCGGCGACCTCTTCCAGTACAGCCTGGGCGTCGGGGTCGAGTCCCAGCTGTACGCGGAGAACAACCTGTTCGACCTGTACGACGGGATCGGGGCGGAGGAGGTCCTGTACAACTGGGGCGGTGACGACATCGTGGAGCACGGCAACGCGGTGATGCGCGACGGGCGCGGACGCCTGACCCCGGTCGACCTGGTGGAGGCGTACAACGCGGCCAACCCCGGCAGGGAGCTGGGCACCGGGACGACCTGGGTCCCGGAGTTCACGGCCGGGGTGGAGCCGGTGCACGCGCTGCGCGGGCTTCCGAGGGAGGTCGGCGCCGGACTCCTCTGAACCGGGGCGGAAGGGCCGGGGCCCCGGCCCTTCCGTGAGGGGCCAGCGCGACGGTGGGGCCGTGTTCGCACACGGCCCCACCGTCGTCCTCACACCTGTCGTGCCCCGGGGGCCGGGGCGGCCGCGGTCCACACGGTCCGGCGGCGAGGTTCACCCGGCCGGTCCGACGGCGAGGGGGGCGGTGGGCCCCCGTCTCCGGCCGGTCCGGCGAGGAGAACCTATTCTTCCGGGTCGATGCGCCGTTTGAGGCGTCGCAGGAACTCGGGGTCGTCATCGGGTCCGAGCGGGTGCGGGCTGTCGGAGGGCTTGGCGAAGTCGGACGGGTCAAGGTCGTCGGCCGACGCGGCCTGGGTCGTAGGGGGCGCGCTTCCGTCAGCGGGGGCGACCGCCTGGCGCGGGCGGCCGAGGAAGAGCCACAGGATCGAACCGACGGGCATGAACAGCGCGATGACGACCATCCAGAGAACCTTGGGCAGGTTGCGGACCTCTTGCGCAGGGGTGGTCAACGCGTCGAAGAACGCGTACACCCAGAGAACGATCGATACGAGCGTGATCAGGCCACCAAGCCACACCATGGTTCCAGCCTACTCTTGCTGTCGACTCCTCACGGTTGGGACACCGGCTCAGGGGCGAGGAACACCCCGCGGAGTCCGATGGTCCGGGGCCGAGGGGTGGGGGGACTTACCTCGCTCTCAGGGAGTGCTCTCGCTCGGTTCCCCGAGGAGGAGGGCACGCACCTCGGACTCGCGGAACCGGCGGTGCCCGCCCGGGGTACGAATGCTGCTGATCCGCCCGGAGGCGGCCCAGCGCGTGACGGTCTTGGGATCCACCCGGAAGAGTGAGGCCACTTCCCCGGGGGTCAACAGACGTTCGCTTGCTCGTTCCACCTTCACATTCCCCCAATCGTGCCCGCCTCGGACTGCGGGGGCGGCGGGCGTTTGATCCCCTAGTGTGCACGAGTTGGTCCGTTTCCTCCCTAGTTTTCGGAGAAATTGCGGAGATGGGGGGAGGAGTACCGGATATGTGACCGGAACGTGATGTTCAGGCCCTGCTGTCGGGATTGGAAACATCCCATGACTATGTGAATCCAGTGGCTTGTGTGGCCCTGTCGCCTTGGCGACGGGGGACACGCCGCCCCGGCGCCCGCTGTACCCCGCACCCCCTTAACCTGGTGGTGAGGGCATGCGGGTACCACCCGTTCGTCCTGTTCGGGGGCCCGGTACCACCCGGGCCACATGTGTGGACCCGGTCGTCTCGTGTACTGATGGGCGTAGCGACCAATCTAGTCCAGGTAATCGTCTGTTGTGAGGCTTTTTGATGCGTAGCTGGCTGACCTATACCGCCGCCCGGGTGGGCCTCTTCCTGGCGGCCTTCGGAGTGGTCTACCTATTCGGCGCCCGAGCGTGGGTCGCGCTCATCCTGGCCTGGCTGGTCAGCGGTCTCGCGTCGTACGTTCTGCTGTCCCGACTACGCGACCAGCTGTCGGCCCAGACCGTGGATCGGCTGGAGCGCCGCCGCGGCGCCAACGTGGGCGACCGCCTGGCGGGCGGCGCGTCCCGCGAGGACGACCTCCAGGAGGCGTCCGATTCCGTGACCGTCGGGGAGCCGACCGGTACGGCCGCTGCGGGCACCGGTACCGGCACCGCGGCCCCCGTCGGCTCCGAGGCTGCGACCGCCGACGTGAGCGGTGACGAGGAGACGAAGAGGGACGAGGACGCGGCCACCGCGTCCAAGGAGGGCTGACGGGGAACCTGCCGGGGCGGCCTCGTGCGCGGACACGGGAGAGACCCCGCCGTTCGGCGGGGTCTCGTGTCAGTGGTGGGCGAACCCCGGGGCGGCGGGTCTCAGACCAGCGGGAACATCCCGAGGCGTGCGTGGTACTCGCCGGCGAGGCTGTCGGTGTCGCTGCCCACGTACAGCCCGTCGGACGTGGCGTGCAGGGCCTCGGCCCCGTGCCCGCGGGAGCGGCCCGGGTTCCACGGCAGCGCGCGGCCGGTCCGCGGGTCCACGGCCGCGATGCCCTCGCGTGCCACCGACCCCGGTCCCGGGTTCATCGCGCCCTCCTCGTTGTCCATCCAGCGCTGGTGTCCGCCCACGTACACGGCCGACTCGGTGACCTCCACCGAGTACAGGGAGTCGCCGCCGGTCTTGTTGGACCAGGTGGGCCCCGAGTTCGGTTTGTCAGTGTTCTCGAACCGGGTGGTCGACTTGCACAACCCGGGTTTGGACTCCGGGCCGCCCCCCGTCACCACGGCGAAGTACGACCCGTCGGGGGAGAACGACATCTGCCGCATGTACGTGTGGATCCGCTCGGAGTCGCACGGGGCCTCGTAGGCGGACGTGGACCACGGGGTGACGAACGCTCCCGCGGTGTCGATCATGGCGATCTGGTAGCGGTGCTTGTTGTCCACCTTCGTGAACGTCCCGTTGATGGCGAGCCGTCGGCCGTCAGGGCTCAGGGCCAGTTCCTGCACGCGCAGGTTGCCGCGGCGCGGCTCGGAGATGCGCGGTGTGAAGTTGCGGTCGACCTTGCCGGTCCGCGTGTTGAGGCGGGCCAGGCCGGCGCGCTCGGTCTTGTTCACCCCGGTGAAGTTGCCGCCGACGTAGAGGCGGGCGCCGTCGGTGGCCAGGCGGTTGGTCGCGCCGTCGTCGAGGGTCGCGGTGAACCCCGGCACGGGGCTGCCGTCGGCCAGGGACAGACGCGCCAGTCCCCGCGAGGCCTTGCCGTCGACGGTGGTGAACCGTCCTCCGACGAGCACGCTCCTGTCCGGACCGGGGGCGATCGAGGTGACCATCGCGCTGACGTCCGGCGCGAAGTCGCGGATGATCCGCCCGGTCCCGTGCTCGAAGGCGAAGAGGTTGCGGAGGTCGTGCTCGTCGCCGTCGGCCTCGGCGACCCTGGTGAACTCGCCCCCCACGACGACGGTGTTCCCGACCCTCAGGATGTCCTTGACCGTCCCGTCCAGGACGTGCGGCGTCCACTGGACGGGCTGCTCGTCGACCACGCCCTTGTGTGCGGCGTACGCTGCCTGCGTCGTCACCGCGATGCCGACAGGGGCCAGGAGCATCGTGCTCATCGTCAGCGCGACGAGGGAACGGGTGGGTTTCACGGAGGATTCTCCTTGGTGGTGCGGACGAGCTGTCGACATGAAGACGGGCCGTACTGCCGAGGGGTTGCTCGTATTCTTGCAAAGAGTCACCATGAAGTCACTAAGAGTAGTGATCTTTGCTCTGCCTGTACCCGATCGGGGGTGTGTGGTCGGCCCGCCGGTCTGCCTGACGGTGGGGCCGCCGTGCCGCCACGCCGTCATGTCCTTCCGCGCGGCGCCGTGCCCGGCGGGGCGGCAGGCATGCCGGGAGTAGGGGCGGTCAGGCCCGGGGGGCCGCGGCGATGTGCCGCAGCTGGGCCGCCATGGCCTCGGACGCGCGCTGGCGCGTCGCGCCCCCGGGTGCCGGATACCAGATCGCGCGCGCCCCCGCCCCGCCCAGAAGTTCCCCTTCCAGGGGACCGGTCAGGGCATGCTCCTCCCCGGCCCGCCGTACGCCGTGGGGGCCGAGGGCCATGCCGACCGGGACGGCGAGCCCGTGCCAGCGCGGCTCGAAGGTGACGTCGCGGCGCCCCCGCGCCCGGCGTACGTGGAGTACGTCCAGGAGCCCCTCCTCGGCCAGGGCCTCCACCAGGTGGGGGAGCGACCCCAGGGGCAGCGCCTCCTCGTCCTCGTAGCCGACCGCCAGGGAGATCCGCTCGGCGGCCCGCTCCCCGTCCGGGGCCCAGGAGACGCGGGCGCAGCCGGAGAAGGGGTGGCCCGCGTCCAGGGGGCCCGAGAACTGGAGGACGGCGGCGCGCGGCGCGCGATGGCGCACCAACCGGACCAGGCGTTCGCGCTCCCAGGGGGCGAGAGCGGGTTCGTGCGGCCCCCACCCGGCCGGGAGGGCGCCGGCCAGGTGCTCGGCGACCAGCTCGACCGCCCGGCCCAGGGGCGGCGCGAAGGACGCGCCGTGCCGGACCGACAGGTCCACCACCAGGTGCGCGCCGAGCGGGGAGATGTCGAGGAACCCGTCCGCCGGTTCGGGCGTGTTCCCCCTGTGCGACGCGGGAACGTACCCGTGTACCCGGTCCCAGCGGAGCGGGAGGCCGCTGACGCCGTCGAACTGGCCGCCCTCCCCGTCGCGCACCACCCATCGGGCCATCGGCTGTGTGAGCAGGGTGCGCAGCGCGTAGGTGAGCCGCGACGTCCTCGGGGCGACCACCTGCAGGACCGTGCCCCGCAGCGCGTTGGCCGACACGGCGTCGGTGATCCAGGAGGACAGAGGCACGACCTCGCGGTCCTGGGCGACGACGAACGCCTCCTCGGCCTCGATCTCGACGGCCGGGTGCCCGGTCTCCTCCCACAGGGAGAAGTCACCCGGTCCGGACGTCCACACGCTGCCGCCCAGGCGGAGGGCGAGGCCGTCGGCGACGCGGTGAGCGGCCTCGCGGCCAGCGGCATCGGGCCGCGCCCGCACCTCGGCCCACCAGCACGTGTCCGGCAGGTTCGCGGCGGCCTCGGGGCCGAGGAGCCGGGCGACCTCCCCCCGCGACTCGACCGCCTGCGCGGGTTCGAGAGTGGCCAGGGCGCGGCGGTCGGCGTCCCGCAACTGGAGGACGCCGCCGTCCAGGGGGCGCACCGAGAGGTCGGCGCCCGCGTCACGGAGCGCGTGGGAGACCGCGATCATGCCGGGTTCCGCCGCCAGCAGTGCGACCACGTCGTAGCTCAACGGTTCTCCTTGGCGATACCGCCGGGGTGGGATCCGGCGGGAGGGGTTCGGGGGGAGGGGTTCGACGGGAACGTGCGGGACGGAGGGTCGCTCGGCGATGGGCTCGAACGGTGTCCCGGTGTCCTGGGGAGGGTGGTTCGGGTCGGGGGGACTCGGTCTGCGGGCGGGGACCGCGACACGGAGGACGCGGACGTCTCGGGGCCGGCCTTCGGCGTGGGTCCCCGGACGGGGAGCGCTGCGGTCAAGGGGAAGCGGGAACTCCGTGCCAGCTCGAACCTCCTCCGCTAGGACGAGGTCACCCTTTGTCGCCGTGCATCGGCATAATACGCACAAAGCGCCACAGGGGGCGCCGGTGTTGACGGAGACGGACAAGGTGGCCGCCACATGAAGTTCGAGCTGGTAGAGACCCCGCAACCCGCAGGGGAAACCGCGGGGGACTTGTCGGAGGGCGAGGAGGCCCCGCCGCGCGCACCGTTCGTGCACGGGGAAGCGGCCGTGCGCATGCGCGAGCGCACCGGAGAGCTCCGAACACGTCTGACCAGGACCATCGAGGCGGTGCGCCCCGCCCTGAACCGCATGGAGGCGAGCATCGTCCGCTCCGAGCGCGCCTTGGCCGATACCGGCCATGATTCGACCGCGGAGCCCCCCGCGAACTTCCGGGGCGAGCGTTTCGGGACCCGGGCAGGTGATGGACGGTGAGCGCGTGGGACATCGACGCCCCGTCCGTCGGAGTGGTGCTCAACGAGGTACTGGGCAAGATCGGCGACGGTAGCGGCGACGCACTGGACGGCGCCCTGACCACCACCGGCGACGAGATCATGAACGCCGCCACGGCGGCGTGCAGCGGTCCCGTGGAGGGCGAGCTGTACTACTTCCTCGAACACTTCGGCGTCCTCGCCGAGGAGATGGTCGATCGGGCGGGCTCCGCCCTGGAGGGGTGCGCCCTGGCCGTCGACGCCTACCTCGTCGGTGACCTGGAGATGGCCGAGGAGTCGCAGAACAACGCCACGTACGTCGAGAACCCCATGGACGCCCCCCACTGACGCGCGGCCCTCCTGACCCGGTCACCTCCCCGGCTCCTCGGATCATCCCCACGATCCCCGCCACCCCTGGTCCGGCCCCTGGCACCCGGCCCGGCCCCGAACCCCTGCCCCACACCTGAGCCTCCCCCCACACCTCCGGAGCCGCCGTGCCCCCCGTCGACGTGATGAGCCCTGAGCCCGACCCGCGGAACCAGCAGCCGCTCGACACCGACTTCACCGTCCTGATCGTCCCCGACGCCATCCCCATCCCCGGAACGTCGGTGGAGGTCCTCCAGACGGCCGCCGCGAACCTCCAGGCGGCAGCGGAGGAGGTCGCCGAAGGAGGCGCGGGGGTCGAGAGTTCGTGGCAGGCACTCCAGGCGCACTACACCGCGCCCGAGGCGGAGACCCTCTTCTCCGCGATGGGCCCGGTCGCCCGCAAGGGCGACACCATCCTGGAGGACGTGGCCACGGTCGTGACCGCCCTGGAGGCGTTCGCCGAAACCGCGCAGAGCACGCGGACCCGGCTGCGCACCATCAAGAGGGACGCCGAGGCCTTCGTCGAGGAGATGCGGGACAAGGAGTACTGGGCGCTCAACCCCCTCCACTACAACGAGAACCGCCACCTGAAGCTGTGGGCCAACATCGTCTGGGCGGAGTTCCAGGAGGCGGAGAGGGAGTGCGGCACCGCCATCTCGTCGGTGAACGGCCAGGGCAACACCTACACGGCTGTGGGAGAGGACGCCCCCGGGCCCGGGGAGATCGTCTACGGCCTTGATCCGGACGACGTCCCCGACGTCGTCTACGACTTCAGCGAGTTCTCCGAGTGGCAGCGCGCGGGGGAGGAGAGCTGGGCCCACCTCGCGGGGTCGGACAAGCCGTGGCCGCTCGACTGGGCGGCCGACGCGTTCGTGGCGCAGCAGGAGAACTTCGGTATCGGGATGCTCTGGGGCCTCGGTGTGGGGGCCGTGTCCGCGACAGGCCTGTGGCGTGACGGTAGCGGTTGGGCCGGCAGCGTCGGCGAGGTTGTGGACAACGCCGTCACCCACAAGGAGGAGGCCTTCCAGGGGTACGGCGCGCTCGTCGGGCTGCACGGCGAGGACGGGTGGATGAACCCGTTCGACTCCGAGGAGCGCTCGGGACAGACCTGGCGGGAGAACGCCGGGGCGGCGTGGACGGAGGTCGGCCACGACCTGGTCCCGTGGCGCGAGTGGGAGGACCGGCCCGCGTACACGGTGTCCACGGGGGTCGGCAACCTGGCGCTCACCGTGGTGGCGTTCCCGGTCCGCGGCGGGATGATGCTCAGCCGGATCGGCGGCGGCGGGCCCGGCCTCCCGGACATCGACGTGCTGGACCGACCGGGAATCACCTGGGAGCCGGGGGCCGCGGCGCGGCCGGGGTTCAGCCTGGCCCAGACGCTGAGCGGGATCAGGACCGGTTACTCCGACGTCACCGCTGGCATCGGGCTGCGCCTGGAGCAGATGAAGCGCGGGGCGCTCGGGAGGTTCGCCGACTGGACGGTGGTGGAGGGTGTCCCGGAGCCGGGTGGGGCGGGGAGACCGGTCGGGCCCGACTGGCCCGGTGCCGAGCCGGTACCGGTGCACACGGGGGGCGTGGGGGACGCGGAGGACGGCGCGGGGAGGCCGCTGGGCGCCGTCCCGGTGCACGACCCCGACACGGCGGGGGCCGAGGGGCCCGCCCGTACGGTGTTGGCCGGCCGCGACGACATGAGTACCGCCGACCTCGTCGACGACCTGGAGCGGTACAGCGGGATGGACGCCGACAGGCGTGTCGAGCTGTTGCGCGACCGGCACCAGGTCATGGTCGGAGCCGATGGGATGGAGATCGCGGGCACGGACGGCCCCGGGGAGCGCTCGGACTTCCGCATTACCGCCGCCCACGACCCGGATTCGGGATCCACCGAGCGGACGTCGGACCCCCGAGACGGCACCTCAGGCATTCACAGCACGCCTCTCACCGGCGACTCCGACAGTGCCAGCTCGGGCCACGGCTCCGGTGGTGACGGCACAGGCCGCCCCGTCGGCGGTCTCCCGCCCACACCGCCTTCCGAGGAGACAACCGGCTCCGACGGACGCGGAGCCGCCAGTGAGGGCGGGGATGGCAACGCGGGTCGACAGCCTGTCGCTGGCAACCGCCCGCCGAGCCCGACCACCCTGGAGGGACTTGAGGCCCATTCCTGGGGGGACAGGGAAGACCCGGCCAACCGGCAGGTATTCCGCCAAGACCTACAAAGACTCATCAACACCGACCCTGAAGTCTACGGGGAGTACTACAAGGAAAACAACGGGCACCGGAAAAGTATACGCACCACTATCGGTCCCGAAAATTATCCTTTGCCCAAGATCACCATGGATGAAAACACTCACCAGTGGGTCTGTTTGGATGTTCCGAAGCAGGCGACATATATCGGCGAGCGGATTATGTTGCGGGTCCATGATCCAGATTTCATTCCAGAGCTACACGATGGGCTTTCTGCCGAGGAACGGAAGCGAAGAGAGAAGCTTCGGGGAGAGATCGGAGCGGAGGAACTCCAACGCCGTGAGTGGATCAGGTCCGAGTTCTCCGCGCTTGACGCGCTGGCTACTGAGCGCCGTGATTCGATCACCGCTGCGGGAGATGCGCAGGGTTGCCTCGATGCGATGCAGAAAATCCATGGACCCTATATAAAGAACGGTCAAAATCATACGGATCTCGAGATGGCGAAATCTGATCAGAGGCTCGCCGATGCTGTAAGAACCGATGTTGCTGAAAGATTCGGAGAGCAGTCGGCCAGAATTGCAGCAAGGTACCAATTCGATGGTTCTCCTATTCTAGATTCCAACGGCAGGCCTCTGATGAGGGATGTGGTGGACGCGGACGGAAATCCCGTCGAGTCCAACGGGCAAATCCAGAGGGAAGAGATCCGACCGAACCTCGATGGTGCGACCTACATAGAACCGGCTGAGAACGCCCCGCGTAACGGGAACGATCAGTTCGACCAGATCTATCGGACCGTGGATGGCGACATCGTCATCATCGAGGCAAAGGCCGATAGTGCTACGAAGCTTGGGGACAGAATTGCTCGACCGGGCGGCAGGCCGCCTCGAGACGTGCAGCAGGGGACAAGAGAGTACCTTCTTGATATCGTGAGGACGATGCAAGCGAGGGCCGTGCAGCTTCAGGGGGAAAGGGGGATGGATGATATAAATGCCCTCAGGGAACTGGCTCTCGTTAAAGAGATTCGAAAAAAACTCGACCAAGGCAAAGTGGTCTACGCCCTGTTCAAGGGAAATGCAGAAACCCCCCCTGGGGAGTTGGGGCTGTCGGGGGAAATTGCAAACGGATATGCACACCAGGTATTCGATGTTTCTGATGGGGATTGAAGTTGAATCGAAAAGTTGTTCGTCCTAATGTGGCCGGCCTGGTTAACGATGAAAAAATCGCAGAGAACTCAAAGGAGAGAGTAGCGCACCTTAATGCAATTTCCAGAAAGCCCTCGTCGTTCGACGTGTGGATGGATCCAATGTTTGACTACGCGAAGGAGGCCCTTGTTGCTGACCCGGAAGCAGGAAAACTGGAGACGTGGGAGGCCTGGGTTGCTCTGATGCAGTACTACGGTGCTGCCTTTGCTGCGACCACGGGGCCCAAGGGCGTGGAGGTCACGTGCCGGCTTGGGCAGCAGACCAGGACGATCACGGGTATCGGGCCGAGATACTTCTCGAACGCCGGTAACTGGGAAATGGCGTTCTACCTGGCGGTGACATGCCGGGACAAGGAGCGTGTTGAGGCCTTGTGCTCGATTCCGGTGGACTTCCTTCGGCAAGCTGGGGAAAGTGATGGTGCTCAGTACAACCAGTTCACCTACCACTGGGTGGCGGCGTTGCAAGCCTATGTCAGGGGCAGCGACGACTTGGTGGGGGAGTTGCGCCAGGCGATGGAGCTGTCCGATCCGCGTAACGGTGCGTTCGGTGGGGAATATCTGAACCTGGTCTCATTTCCGCAGATGGATGTTTTCCGATGCCTTCTGATGGGTGACTCGGATAAGTTCAACGAGGCATTGACTCAGGGGCTGGAGTGGTTCAGGGATTACTATGGCACGGAGCGCCCGGGGCAAAGTCCCTTGGATGGTCAGGTGCCCTTGGGCTTGCTGGCGTTGGCATGCCTGGGCTACGACCGAAATCAGGTCGACCCCCAGTTCAGGTTCGAGGTCGAGTCGGACTACCTGCCCAAGCACATCGTGGAGAATTCCTGGCGCGGTGAATTCCCCATCTGATGGGATTAGAAAGTAGCGCTCTGCATCGAGATGATCATTATTGTGCGAGATCCTGAGAACTATACATTAGAAGAGATGATTCAGATGTATCTGTATGAGGGTTTTGATCGCGAGCATGCGGGGACCTATGCGCAGATCGCCAAAAACCCGCCGCGTGGCATTAGGATCGAATAACTGTTCTGGATTCCCCTTGGTGTTGATTCTTGGGGTTTGCGATAGTCCTCTCTCGGGTTATTGGGGATATCTGTCCAGGGTTCGGTTTCGTTCCGGAGTGGTTCAGGGAATACTGCAGTACTGACCGTCCCGGCCAGGGCCCGTTGGTTGGGGTGGTGCCGTTGGGATTTTTGGCGTTGGCGTGTTTGGCATACGGCCGAAGCCAGGTCGATCCCCAGTTCAGGTTTGAGGTCGAGTCGGATGATCTACTATCTGCTTTTCTGTGGGAAAGTTGATCCGATACTTTTGCGGAGAGCTCTGTCCAAGGTGTTCGGCGTGGCTGAAGCGAGCGTCGACGTGGCAAGCGAAGACGACATCGACTCCCGTAACTGGGACGCTGCGGTTTCTGCAGGGTACTCGGAGACGATGGGAGATATTGATTGGTCCCTGAGTGTCTACTCGGCCGAAAGTGTAGAGAATCAGCCTACTGAAAAGGATCTTTCTCTGGAGCTAGCCCGAATGCTCGGAGGCGTCGTGATGTTTCCGGGCGCGGAAGTTGCTCCTAGTATCTGGAAGCTCGCGACATCTCGTGGAGAAATAGCTTACGCGCGCGTCGAGGAGCCTGAGTACGAGGGGCAAGAGCTCAGGGTCGTCGGCGTCGAGATCGCTGTTCCGGAACTCCCTCGCGCAAGAGTCTCCAGATTCCCCGAGGTGATAAAAGTGCTTCAGCTTCCAACACTGATTGCGGATTCCTTCATCTCCGAAGATGCGGAGGGTGCGATGAGAGAGATTCGTGGGCTGGCCATGAATTGGGAGCGTCTTTCCGTGCGTATGTCTTCGGGTTGGCCTCCCCTGTCCTGGTATCCCGCGAGTATTTATGTGGAGGACTTGCATTGCAGGGACAAGGCTGATCGGATTCAGCGAGAGCTTTCCAGGGATGAAGCAAAGCTGGCGAGTGAACTTTTTGGGGTGCTTGATTCCAGATATAGCGATAACACTGTTGAGGACGGAGGACACGCTCTTGTTGAAGCGCGTGAGGTTGCCTCCGATTTCCTGCTGGCCTGTTCGTGGTACTGGCTCCGTCGGCCTATTGATGTTCCTTGGGTTGGTGGTCGGTTCGGTTGAGATGCGGGAGAAAGAGTTCGTCCTGGATCGGATATGGGGGCAAGAAGAGAGGGGGTTCGATGTTTTTTGAAGAGCAACATACGACCTGGCAACAGATCGAATCCTTCGCCCTCAAGGAAGCCCTGACGATTGGTCCGATATCAGGATTCGATCTGGTTGAGTACTTCAGGGGGATGGGTGATAAGGGTTGATGAAGAGGACTTGGATCATCCGGACGACCTGACAGCCTTTTTGGATGGGAAACCGTTCACGGGGCAGGCCATCGAATACGATGACAATCAGCCAGTTGAGTTGATGACCTACGTGGGTGGCGTGGAAAACGGCCCAAGGCTCACCTGGAGTCCGAATAATGGGCAACTGGTTGTCCAGGGGAACATGCGCTATCCCCATCCTGTTGGCCCTTGGCACTACTGGGACGAGGGCGGAAAGCTCGCACGGGAGAGAATCTTTGATACGGCAGGAAATCTTCGTATCATGAGAACGTGGGATGAGATGGGTAACCTCACCAGCGAGGAGCGTTACGAGCCGGAGGTGGGGTTCAAAGATCAAGCCACCGGAAGGCGAAACGCCCTGCGTTGGCGCTGAAGCTCCCAATTTAGGGTCCTCATGAGGATGCAGCAAGTCGATATTGGAGAGATCGATTGCCTTGAGGGATTGGGGGAGAAGGCCCTGTATGAGGGTGAGCCCTTCACCGGTGAAGCGATCATCTGCGAAAACGGCATCAGTGTTGGCCTGAGGACATTTATAGAAGGGAGAGGAGGCGGGCCAAGACTCAGATGGTCTCCTAGTGGAAAACTGGTAGCCCAGGGAAATTATCAGTTCTCTGTTGGTCCTGTGGGTTCCTGGCATGAGTGGGATGAAGAAGGGAGTCTTCTCTCTGAGGCGATCTATGATGCGCTGGGTAATCTCATCATCTTTCGGGAGAGGGATGGATTCGGCAACATAGGAAAGGAAGAGGTCTATCCTCCGGTGCGCTTGCTGCGGGATCCCGGCACTGGGGAGGGCCGACCTGCACCATGGCTTTAGAATCGCTGACTTCTGGGTGGGCTAGCTCGTGCCCGGTTTTTTGAGTGATCTGGTGAAGGTGGCTTTTGATTATGCGTTATCCCGTTGGCGATGTGGGAATGCTGGAGCAGCAGGAGATGCTGCAGGAGGTCGGTGCGGATCTTCTGGGGGGTGCGCCTGAGGGTTGGGTGCGGCTTGAATACGAGTACTCCTCCGTGGCCCGGTATGCCACCGATGGGCTCACGGCTGAATATTCGGACGGGACGTCTGAAATGGTAAAATGTCCAGTGTCCGTTCTGTTAAAGCTTGCCAAGCTGCGTGCGGGTATGTACCAGGAGGACAAGGGGACGTGGTTCTCGATCAAGTACACGATCGAGCGTCCCTCCCGGTACAGCGTGGACTTCAACTACGACGAGTATCCGAACTTCACGTTCCGTCCGAGCCCCGAAGACTTCGTTGATGACCTGGAGACCTTCCCCCGGTCGGACGAGTTCGTCCCCGATTGGCTGAGGGAGCAGATCGAGGCAGCGCGGGGCGGGGCCGGGTAGCCCGCACGCCCCCCGCACGTCCCCCGCTCCGCCTCCCACCAGCCCTACTGTGCTCCGGACCGCCCACCGAGGTGCTCCGCGAAGTGCCTCTCGATGGCGCGGTGGAGCAGCACCTGGTTCTCGGGGTTGGTGAAGCCGTGACCCTCGTCCTCCGCGACGATGTACTCGACGGGCACCCCGCGTGCACGCAGGGGTTCGACGATGTTGTCGGACTCCGCCTGGACCACGCGGGCGTCGTTGGTGCCCTGGGTGATGAGCAGGGGGGTGCGGATGCGGTCTGCCATGGTGATGGGCGAGCGGGCCAGCATGTCTGCCTCCTACTCCGGGATGTCGGGGTCGCCGACGTAGCGGTACCAGTTGTTGGCCAGGCTGGGCCCGAGGAACGGCGGCAGGGCGCGCGTGAAGTTCGCCAGGTCCGAGATGCCCACGTAGTCCACCGCCGCGGTGAAGTAGTCCGGGGCCGCCCGGTGGGCGGGCCCGGTGCCAACGCAACACCATGCCCCAGGGACACGGTCAACCCCGTGCGGCGACCGCCCGGGCCGTGTTGAGTGTCCTCGGAGCTGGGCAGCATGTCCGGTATGGATAGTTCTGATGCGTATCGCGACGAGGCTCGTAGGAACGGCGTCCCCGAGCACGCCATCGACCTGGCTCTGAGCCTCGCCCGCCCCCAGATCGAGCTGAGCCCGTCGGGCGAGGGCGGTGGGGTCCTGGCCGGTCGGTACGGCGGGCTCCCCTCGCTCCCCCCGGACTCCACGTGGGACGGCTACCTGGATCTTGTGGCGTCAGTCGACTGCGCGGCCCTCCCGCGGGACGCGCTCGACATCCCCCTGCCCAGGGACGGGCACCTGCTGTTCTTCGCCGACAGGTGCGACATCGACGGGGCCGTGCTGATCGGCAGGGGCAACTCCGTGGTCCACGTCCCGGCCGAAGCGGCCACGGTGGAGAAGGCCCCCGACCGCGAGGACGCCTCCCCCGCCATCGACCCGCACCTCCTCTACGCCCGCACCGTCCGGTGCCTCCCGACGAGCGCCGACGACGCCGTCCTGGGTGACGTGGAGACCGCGCGGCTCTACATGGAGTACGAACTGGAGCACCAGGACAGGAGGAGGGAGATCGATGAGATCGATCTGTTCCTGGGCGGATACGCCTACTCGCCGCAGGACCCTCCGATCACGGGTTCCTCCCCGGACGACGAGAAAGGCGGTTGGGTGCTGCTGGCCCAGGCGCAACTCGACATGCCCGACAACCCCGGCTTCACCGCGTGCCCGTTCTGGATCATCCAGCGCGACGAGCTGGCGGCCATGAACTTCGAGGCCGCCGGGTTGGTGACCCTGACCTACCACTGAGGAGGTTCCGGAACCCGGTGCGGGTCCGTTTTGAGCGGGGTGCCCTGCGGCGGGTTCCCCGGGCGCTCGCCGGCTGTATCTCAGAAGAAGTAGTCGGGTGAGCGGGAGGGGTGCCACTGGAACATCACGATGGTGGCGTCGTCGACGAGGGGGCCGTGCTGGTACTGCAGGATGGCTTTGGTCAGGCGGCGCAGTGTCTCGGGCGGAGCTTCGTCGGCGGCGATGGCGCGCAGGATGAAGTCGGTGAACCGGTCGATGCCGAAGTCCTCACCGGAGGGGGACCGGGCGTCGACGACGCCGTCGGTGTAGAACAGGACCCGGTCCTGGGGCTGCAGGTGGGCTTCGTGGACGGTACGGGTGGATTCGGCCAGACCGTCGGGCAGCCCGAGCGGGGGCTCGGGGTCGCGCTCCAGCGCCCGGTCGACGACCTCCCCGTTGCGCAGCAGCAAGGGCGGGGGGTGGCCGGCGTTGACCCATTCCAGTTGACCGGTCTCCAGGTGCAGCTGGGCGAAGATGGAGGTGGTGTGCCGGGCGTCGAAGGCCTTGAGCAGAGCCCGGTTGACACCCTCGACGAGGGGTCCCAGGTCGGGCGTCCCGGAGCGGCGGGCGTTGCGGCAGGCGGCCAGGGCGACCGCGGAGCTCATGCCGGCACTGAGGTCATGGCCCATGCTGTCGATGATGGTGACGTGCAGCATGTGGTCGACCAGGGAGTGGTCGAAGGCGTCGCCACCCAGATCGTAGGCGGGCTCCAGGGTGGCACTGGACGTGGTCATGCGGCTGCCGATGGAGCGGGGTGGCAGGAAGGCCCACACCATCTCGGCGGAGATCTCCATCTTCTGTGTCCGCTGGAAGCGGGCGTAGGTGTCGCTGAAAAGGCCTTGGGTGAACATCACCAGTGTGACGATCGTGGACAGGCTTCGGCACAGCTGAAGGGCCTGGGCGCTGATGGTGTCGGCCTCGACGCACAGCACCCCCAGGCGTTCGATGCCGTCGATCAAGGGCAGCCACAGGACCAGGCCGCCGCTGTCTCCGACGGCGATGTGTTCGGTGACGTTGCGGTAGGCCCGGCCTGCGTCGGAGGAACCGATGGGTAACTGGCGCTCGGTGTTCCCGTAGCGCTGGGGCAGCATCACCAGCTGATCCTGCTGCACATCGGCCACATAGACGCTGATCCGGTCCACCCCCAGCATCGAGGCGTGGTGCTGTAGCGCTTGCGGAAGCTCGGAGGGCTCCATGCGGTGCATCTTGTCCAGAAACGCATCGAGAACCATATCGGGTGCGACGGGCTTGGCCATGGCCCTCATCTCCGGCTCGCGTGGGGCGTGTGTCTGCCTGCGGCGACTGCGGTGCTTCCACCTCCAAGCTATCCCTCCAAGGCCCATCAACAGGAAAAATGTCCTTTTCAGGGCGCCGACGCGGACAGTGGAGCAGGTCGACCTCTGGCGCTGGTGAACGCGAGGATCCACCCTCGTCTCCCGCCGCCACCGGACACGGTCGACGCCTCAGGTGGCAGGGCCGGCCACCAGCCCGTTCTGGAGGAGGCGCAGGTAGGCGTCGGCCGCCGCCTGGCGCCGGTCGGCGGGGTGCTCGCTGATCGCGTGGATCAGTCCGCACAGCAGCTTGAGCATGTTCTCCCCGGTGAGTGGCGGCTCCGTGCGCGCGCGTTCGAGGAGCTGCTCGGTCGTCGCGACCAGTTCGCCTTTCGCCTGCCGCAGGGATTCCCGCTCGTCCTCGACCGTGATCAGGACGTCGAACAGCCCGGGCTGTTCGAGCGCTGCCGTCAGGGCCGCACGGAGGAACTCGCCGAGGGCGCGGCGGGGGTCGGGGCCGAGCGCCGCCTCGGCCGCCACGCGGTTGAGGTCGGTGACGGCCTCCTCGACCACGGCCTCCAGCATCGCCCGGGGTGTGGGGTAGAGGCGGTAGACCGTCCCGACGCCGACCCCCGCCCGACGGGCGAGCTCGTTGAGCTTGAGGTCGGTCTCCCCGGCGGCGACCGCCTCCCGGGCCTTCTCGAAGATCTTCTGGTTGTTGCGCGCGACGTCCGCCCGCATGGCCGCCTCCTCCTGGGACCACAAAGTTGATAACTCATCAACTTTTCGTGCTACGGTGAATTTGATAGCTTATCAACTTCCTTGTGGGGGACCCGCATGACCATCGTCTTCGTCCACGGCGTGCCCGAGACACCGTCCGTCTGGAACAGCGTCCGGGCGCTCCTTCCCGAGTCCACCGTGGCCCTGCGCCTGCCCGGGTTCGGCAGTGCGCGACCGGCGCACATGCGGGACAAGGAGGACTACGCCGCCTGGCTGGCCGAGGAGCTGCGCGCCATCGGCGGGCCCGTCGACCTCGTCGGACACGACTGGGGCGCCCACCTGGCCATGCGCGTCGTCTCCTCCTACGACGTCCCGGTCCGCAGCTGGGTCTCCGACGTCGCCCACGGCTGGCACCCCGAGTACCAGTGGCACGACGCGGCCACGCTGTGGCAGAAGAGCCCCGAGGGAGAGGAGTCGCTGGCCGGGCTGCGTGCGGCGGTTCCCGGCAGCGGGGCCACCTTCGGGGACGTGCTCCGGTCCCGGGGCATGAGCGCGGAACTGGCACAGGAGGTGGACGCCGCCCACGACGAGGAGATGAGCGCGGCCATCCTGGCGCTCTACCGGTCGGCGTGGCCCAACTTCCACGCGGACTGGGGCCGGGACCTCGACGGTCCGGCCGAGGTCCCGGGGCTCCTGCTCGCGCCGACCGGGGACCCGATGGCCCGCCCGGAGCAGGATCGAGAGATGGCCCGACGCCTGGGCACCGGGTTCGAGGAGCTGGACGGGCTGACCCACTACTGGATGCTCCAGGACCCCGAGCGGGGAGCGGCCGTCCTGCGACGGTTCTGGTCCTCCCTGGACAGCTGAGACCGGGATCCCGCCGACGCGTGGCCCGGCAGCGGTTGTTCCGGGGGGTGCGGTTCAGCGGGTGAAGGCGCAGGGACGCAGACCCGGAGGGGCCGCAGGCCTACGTCACTCCCCTTCGTAGAGGCGTTCGAGGTCGACGAGTTCCACGCGCGGATCGGAGGCGGCGGCACCACGCAACTCGGCGGTGAACCCGGCTCCGCTGAACAGCAGGAGCTTGCCCGGACGCTGTCCCCTGCCCTCTAGCAGGTCAGCGATGTGCGCGAGCCTGGCCAGGTGGTGGGAGTCCATCGTCTCCCC
Source organism: Nocardiopsis sp. NPDC058631 (assembly GCF_042716955.1). Taxonomy (NCBI): domain Bacteria; kingdom Bacillati; phylum Actinomycetota; class Actinomycetes; order Streptosporangiales; family Nocardiopsidaceae; genus Nocardiopsis; species Nocardiopsis sp. NPDC058631. The sequence goes on from NZ_JBHXQY010000019.1 coordinate 42,662, forward strand.
CCACTTGGCCTCACCGATCGCGAGCAGGCCCCCTTCGTCTCCGGACACGACCACGTCGACCTCGTGGCCGACCCGCCGGGCACTGTCGTAGACGACCCCGGTGCGCGCGTCGGAGGGTTCGCCGCCCAGGGTGCCGGGCCCTGCGAAGTCCTGGGCCCAGAGACGGCACATGCGGCGGAACCGGTGAGGAGCCTGCCCATGAACGACATCGAGGAGCCGCACAGCAGGAGGCGTGCCCGAGAACACGCCCAACGGTTTGACCAGCACCGATGCCTCCGCATTTTTTAGTAGTGCATTTATAAGATCTGTACTCCTCAAAGCTGCACGAGGACTCTCGGCCTTCAGGATCCCGGTCGTGGGGCGGACTCCGGTGACGCGGGGGAGTCCCCGTCGCGGCGGGCGGGACGGGGACTCCCCGGGGCGGTTCAGCGGGTGAACACGTAGGGGCGCAGGCCCGGCGGGACGCCGGCCGGGTCGACGGGCAGGGTGGCCCACACGTGTGTGCCCAGGTCGGCCCAGGGCGCGAGCCGGTGGTGGCCCCACGCCGAGGCCAGGTTCTCGATCATGAGCAGGCCGCGCTGCCCCTCCGCCCGGTCCCACTCGTCGGCGGTCCGCTCGTGGGGGACGGCGGGGACGCCGCCGCCCCCGCCGAAGTCGGACAGGCCCACGCGCAGGGTGCCCGGATCGGGCATGGACAGCGCGCGCAGGACCTCGCCGCCCTCGTGGCCGGAATCGGTGTACTTGCAGCAGTTGGCGAAGACTTCGCTGGTGACGAGGGTGAGCGTGTCCACCGTGTCCGGGTCGAACCCGGCCAGGTCGGCGGCGAGGTCCGCGCGGACCCCGCCCAGCTCGGACAGGTGCCCGGGGTAGACGCGGTGCTCCCAGAAGACGTGGGGCCTCATGCCGGGACCCCCTGACGGGCCTGCCGACCGCCCCACACGTCGGTGGCGGCGGCCAGGTCGTCCCAGTTCTCCGGGGCGGTCCTGGGCGGCGGAATCAGGGCGAGCGCCGCAACGGGCAGCGGGGACGGGGCGGCGAGGAGGTCGCCGGAGGTGCGGGGCCGGGTAACCCAGCCGTGGAGGCGGGCGCTGGCCTCGGCCTGGACCCGGAGCAGCTCGCGCTCGTGGGCCTCGTAGTAGGGCCGTACGAGGGCGACGTCCTCGGCTTCGGCGGTGTGGCGCGGGGGAGCCAGGTCCCGTACCGGGCGCGGAGATGTCACCGGGGAAAGAGCGGCAGCCGGGACCGGGACGGGAACGGGCGCGTAGCGGCGGACCCGGGTGGACCGGCGGCGACGCAGCCGCCCGGGGGAGGCGTGGCGTCCGCGAGGGGCGAGGAACAGGGCCATGACCAGCCGAAAGGCAGGGGTCAGGGCCGCAGCGCTAAACTGGCGCATGCTGGCAATCCTTAGGTCTAAAGGTGTTGAAGTTGCTGGCCACGACCCCGAACGGTGTTTAGCCGTTGCGGGGTCATTTCGTTCAGTTGGGTTTTCGAGACAGAGAGTAGGGGGTCGGGGGGTCGGTGCGTGGAGATACCGGGAAGTAACGTGGGAGAAGTCGAAAAAACGGCCGACCAGCACGCTGGTCGGCCGTCGCTGTGTCCGGGATCAGGGGATAAGGGAGGTGGTGGAGCCGAGGAACGCCGCCCAGGCCTCGGGGGTGTAGCCGATGTGGCCGAGGGGTCGGTTGTCGGTGTCGCGCACCAGAACGGCCTCCCCTTCCGCGACCTCGACACAGCTCCCTTCGCCTCCGCTGTAGGTGCTCTTGTGCCAGGCGTTCACGGTGGCTCCTCTGCCTCGTCGGCTCAGGCGCGGTGGGTGGTCACCCCGCGCAGGAATGATGCCCACGCTTCGGCGGTGTAGTCGATGTGGCCGAGAGTGCGGTTCTGGGTGTCGCGGACCAGGACGGCCTTCCCTTCTGCGACCTCGATGCAGCTTCCTGAGCCACCGCTGTAGCTGCTCTTGTGCCAGTGGGTCTCACGTTTCGTCATCGAGTTCTTCCCTGACCTTCCTGATGAGTTCCCGGCTCGCACGGGGCGACAGCGCTTCGGCCTGCAGAACACCGAAGAGCGTCGCGCAGTGTTGCACCTGCATCATGCCATCCATGAGCTGCTCGCCTTCCATGTGTTCGGCTGAGGCGACCACGGGTTTGTCGGGGAAGGTATAGAGACGGAAGGGTCCTGAACCACCCGGATGGCACTCCGCGTCGCTCGGGATGACCTGGAAGCGGATTTCGCCCCTCTCGATCAACCCGACGACACGGGCCAGCTGTTCCCGAAGGATAGAACCGCCGCCCTGGACAGTTCGGCGGAGTACCGGCTCCTCCACGACGATCGACACCAAAGGACGATTTTCCTGCCGCTCTAGAACTTCCTGCCGTGCCATCCTCAGGGAGACCATTTGGTCGATTTCCTTCGGTGAGAACCACGGAACAGTGTCGGCCAACAGCCCTCGCGCATAGTTCTCACACTGCACCAGTCCAGGGAAGACCAATGGCTGGTACTCCCGGAGTTCGGTGGCCTCCCGCTCCAGCTGACCGACTTCCGTGTACCAGGGCGGTAGTGCGTCGGGCTCGTTCGCCGCGTTCCATGCCCGATTTATCGCACCCCCGGAATCGAACAGGTCATCCAGTTCAGCCGCCCGGTCGGACGGCAGCCTGCGCCTGCCCTTCTCCCACGCGGACACCGTGGACTGGACGACCTTCAACGCCTTGGCCACCTGGCCCTGCGTCATCCCGGCCTGGCTGCGGGCCGCCGAGATCTTCCTGCCCAGGGTCTTGCGCCTGGGGTTGGCCTTGAGGCTCACTACGACTCCCACTTCCGGGTTATCGCCACTACGACCCATGCAAGACCAGGACACGACGCGATAGGGCGCGCAACGACTAAGTGTGACCGTTCGGTGATTTTGCTGGAACCTTTTCTTGGGCGGCCCCAGGGTGGTCCCACGGGCCACGCAGTGGCCGTCCCAGGGAGGGAAACCAGGTGCGACCAGTCACCCGCATAGTGCCGAACCGTGACGCCGAGGGCAGCCCCGAGCCCCTGCCCCGCCGGGTCACGGACCCCGACGACCGCGCGCCGGTGGTGCTCGACCACTCGTGCCCGGCTCCCGCCTGCCACGCCCTGGCCGTCGCCGGACGCCCCGAACAGGCCTCCGTCCTGCGCAGGCGCATTGCCGCGGTCCTGTCGCCCGCCACCTCCGACGTCGCCCAGTACCTGGTCAGCGAGCTCTTCAACAACGCCATCACGCACTCGCGCAGCGGGGACGAGGGCGGGCAGGTGACCGTCACCCTCCACCGGTTCCCCGGCCGCGTGCAGGTGAAGGTCATCGACCAGGGGCCGCGCGGGGACGGCTCCTCCACCCCGCACATGCGCCCCCTCGACCTGGAGCGGGAGGGCGGGCGCGGGCTCCGCCTCGTGCACGCCCAGGCGGCACGGTGGGGAACCTTCCACGACCGCGACCGGACCACCGTGTGGTTCGAGCTGGACCGGCCGCGAACCCGGATCTGAGGAGCCGGCCGTGACGACGGGACGGGAGCGGACGCTGCCGGGCGCGGTCGACACCCCGGAGGAACCCGGTCGGCCCGCAGGGGGACTGTTGACCCCGAGCGAGGCCGCGCACATCCTCGGCGTCGGCACCGGGACCCTCCTCCGCTGGGAGGGGGAGGGGCGGCTCACCCCGCTCCGCACACCCGGTGGAGACCGGCGTTATCGGAGGAACCGGGTCCTCGCCCTGGCCGCCCCGGCGCCGCCGCTGGAGGAGGTCGTCGCCACCCTGCGCCAGGTCCACGGCCGTGCCCTGGAGATCGGGGCGCGGGAGGAGGCCGCCGAGATCGCCCGCCTCATGGCGGTTCTGGACGCCGGACACCGGACGCCCGCCGACCCCCTCAGGGGTGACCGCCGTCCGTCATGATCCGCCTCTGGTGCTCCGCGTTGTCGATCCTCTGGAGGGACGCGTCATCCAAGTTCGAGCCGCCACAGCGCGGACCGGCGCAGGTACTCCCGGGCGAGGCGCACCTGGGACCTCCTGTCGATCCAGGGCTCGTCCGACGCCCGGGCGGACTCCAACCGCGCGACGAGTTCCCCGGTGTGCGAGGTCTGCCTTCCAAAGTCGGGGATCACTCCGTGGCGCGTCCTTCGGCTTCCTCGACCAGCTTCTCGCGGAGCCAGTCGGGGATGTTCTCCTCGTCGCGGGGGAAGCACTTGAGGTCGTTGGTGAAGCCGAAGGCGGTGGGGAACGTGATGCCCGGGTCGTCGTCGTAGTTGTAGTTGACCGCGAACTTCCCGGGCCGGGTGATGACGTACTCCATGGAGAACCAGGTGCCCTTGCCCTCCTGGTACATCCCCGCGCGCAGTTCGTCGATCATCATCGTGATACCGGCGGGGGTGGCCGTCCTCCGGCTGGAGCCGTCCTCGAACTCGACGACCAGTTCGCTGGTCCCGTGCTCGACCACGGTCTCGATGCGGTAGATCAGGCGCGTCCACCCGTCCGGGGCGCCTTCGAAGATCCGCATCCCGATCTGGGTCAGGATCTCCTTCTGCGCCGCAACGTCCAGGTGGCCCTTCCGGAAGAGGTGACTCACCGTGTACGTCCTCCTGGGTCAGACGGGGAACTCGCCGTACCAGGATCGTTTCACGATGTGCTCGGGCAGGTACTCCGATTCCACGTCCAGGGAGAAGTCCGGATCGATCTGGGCCTTGTCGTGGGCCAGGCAGGCGATCGCCAGCAGCCCCAGGGGCACGATGCCGTGGACGCCCGCGGGGGCGTCCTCGCGCGTCTGGTAGCGCTTGAAGGATTTCAGTGCCTCGGCGAGTGCCTGGTTGAAGGCCGCCGCGTCTCCCATGAGCAGCAGGCGGAAGACGTCCATCTGGGGGAAGGTGACCAGGTCCAGGTATTCGCCGCCGAACGCGCCCCGGCGTGGGTCGGAGAGTTCCATGGCCCGGCGGAGTTCGGCCGCCAGGTCGTCGGTGCCGTTGACGTAGGCCTGTAGCGCGGCGGTCCAGTGGAAGCTGAACTCGTTGTGTGTGATGCCTCCGGCCTCTCCTGCTCGGCGCAGGCGGTCCGGGGGGATGCGGCACAGGGCTTCGGCGTGGGTGTTGGCGCGGCAGGTGACCGCGAGGAAGAACGCGGTCTGCCAGGTGCCGACGTTGGCGGTGTGGATCAGGCCCGGGGACTCCAGGGTGCGTACCTGTTGGTCGATCAGGTATTCGACCGTGCTGCCCTTCTCGGCCTCGGAGAGGGCGAAGACCGCGTTGTGGAACTGCATCGCGGTGGTCCACGACTCCCAGGTCTCCAGGTCGCGGGCCGAAGGGTCCAGCAGGAGGGCTTCCTCGGCGCTCTGGAGCACGGGGCCCAGCCACAGGCCGATGTTCGCGGCGTTCCGGACCGTCTTCTGGACCATCTTCGCCCGGCGCTTCACCTGGTAGGCGATCTCCTCCTCATCGATCCCGTGGTCCATCTCGTGCCGGGAGACGTAGGCGGTCATGAAGCCTCCTTGTTGGAGAGGTCGAAGATCTGGTGATCGTAGCCGTTGGCGTGGGAGTCTCCGGTCCATTCCCTCCGGCCGTCCGCATCCGTGACGGGCCGGCCGTCGGGGCCCTGGCGGTAGACGTCGACCGGGTCGCCTTTGAACACCGCGTAGGTCACCCGGCCCTGGTCCAGCTTGTCCAGGATCTCCTCGGCGAGGCGGCGTTCCGCGGCGTTGCCCGCCTGACCGCCGCGTTCGCGCATCACCCTGAGAATGTCCTCCACATACGCGCGCGTACCCTGGCTCACCCGCCTGGGGTCCTCGCCCGCAGGAGTGACGTTGCGTTCCCCGAGATCGGTCTTGGTGCTGCTCTTGGCCTCGACGATGACGATGTCGCCGTCCACGGTGCGGTAGACCTGGTCGAACTGGTCGTTGCCGTTCTTCGGCGCGAACGGCGAAGGGCTGATCTCCTCCGCGCCGTCCAGGTTCGGCCGCAGCTCCGTCAGCTCGGGCTTGCCGTCGTCTCCGTAGACGGTGTCGCCGTCCTCGTCGACGACGTGCCGCATCACCGGATCGCCGTTCCCGTCGCGGATCGTGCCGCCGTCGAACTCGTGCCGGGCACCGATCCTGGCGGTCTCCTCGCCGAAGTCCTCGGCGACGTCCGTGGCGTACTTGTGCGCCTCCCGGTACTTCTGCTTCGCCTCTTCGACGAGGGGGTGGTTCGGCCCCTTGTCCTTGTACTCGCCGTGCAGTTCCTCCATCGCCGCGAGGTGGTCCCGGGCCCGCATGGAGGCGTTGATGGAGACACGCCTGTCGTGGGCGAGGTGGTCGAGGCCGCCCAGGTCGTTCCTGAGCTGGTTGCGCCGTGCGAGCTCCTCAGGTGCCAGGTCGGTCCGCCTGAACTCGTCACCGTCGAGGCGGAGCTCCGTCTTCTCCCCGAGGAACCGGGGCTGCTCGGCGGCCTCCAACGGGATCCAGTCGCTGTTGCTGTCCGCACGGTCGATCCGCGGGAGCTGCCACTCGTCCGGGCCGATCGTGGTGTCGGCGTGCTTCCGGTGGCCGTTGCCCTCCTTGTAGTACTCCTTGTAGAAGTCGTTGTACGCGCGGCCGTCCTGGTCCTCGTTGAGGAGCCTGCGCAGGTCGTCGCGGAAGGCCTGCTGATTGGCGGGATCGTCCTTGTCCCCCCACGTGTGCTCCTGGAACTCCTCCAGGGTGGTCGGGCTCGGCGGGCGCTCGCCGTCGCCGCTCCCGTCGCCGTCATCGTCGCCACGGGAGCCGTCCGGGCCGTCCGAGTCCGAGCCGCCGCCCGAGCCTCCGTCGGCTCCCCCGTGGAAGTCGGGGGAGCCCGGGATCCCGGGACGGCCACCGCCCGAGCCGCCCTCGCCGCCGGCCGAGTCGTTGGAGACGGGCCCGGTGTTGCCGGTGTCCCCGTTTCCCGGCGTGCCGTTGCCGTTGTCGACGCTGTTGGTGACCGTGGGCGTGCGGTCCCGCGTCTCGGGGCCGTTGCTCGTGTCGCCGGTGTCCACCCGGGAGTCGAAGTCCTGGGGTCCTGTTCCGGTGAGCCGGTACACGTCCTCGGGGGAGGTGTCGCGGGGCCGGTCGGCCTCCATGGTGTCGCCGTTGGGGGTGACCGGCACCCGGGCGGGGTCGTTCTCCAGGTCGGGGCGGTCGGACTCGATGTCGTTGCCCTCCCACGAGCCCTCGCGGTTCGGGTTGGTCTTGGCGTTGCGGTCGACCTCGTCGATCTCGGCCTGGTTGCGCTGGGTCACGTCCCGGCCGAAGTCGGCGTTCTCCGGGTTGTTGACGATGTCCAGGAAGTCGTCCGTGGCCTGGATCTGGTCCGCGGTGGCGTTGCCGTTCCGGGGGCGGCTGCCGTCCGTGTCCGCACCGTCGTCGTTGACCGGGGTGACCCGGCGGTTGTCCGGCGTCCCGTCCGGGACGGGGTCGGTCCCGCCGGTGTTGCCGCCGTTGATCCGGTCCAGCGCCGCCCGCATCTCGCCGAGCTGCGACGGGCTGAAGGAGCTGGTGTCGAGGTCGCTCATGTCGAAGTCGAACGTGGGCGAGCCGCTGCCGCCGAACCGGCCGGGGATACCGAGGTTGAGGTTGTTCACGTTGAACTCCGGCACGTCCGGCGTGCTCACGCCCGGACCGTCGCCGCCCATCCGGTTGAGCATCGCCGAACCGCGCCACGCCAGCAGCGGCGCGCCCACGACCGCGCCCACCCCGGTGGCGGACAGGGCCACGCCGGCCACCGTCGCGCCGATGTTGAGCAGGGCCGTGCCGATCACGTAGCCGGGCCGCTCGCCCCACTCCTCCCACGGCACCACCGCGTGCGCGGCGTCCCTCCACGCCCCGGTGGCGATCTCCCCGGTGCGCTCCCAGCTCTGGAAGCCCCAACTGTCGTTCTCGGCGTCGTACATGCCTACCAGCGACGCCGCCGACTGGAGGTTGCCCTCGTGGTACTCCCACAGGTTGTCGCCCCAGCTGCCCTGGAACCAGCCGTCGGAGTTGTGGGCGCCGACGAAGCCGCCGACGTCCTCGGCGATGCCCACCCCGAAGTCCTTGACCGCGGACCCCGCGTCCACCCACCAGCCGTGGTCGGTCTCCTGGGAACCGCCCCACGCCATGTCGACATCCCCGAGGTACCCGTCGAACCCGTGCTGGTACTCGTTGGCCCCGGGCGGGGTGCCGTCCGCGTTCCCGGACACGAAGCTCGTGCGGTCGGGGATGTCGGCGTTGATCGCGTTCGCGCAGGCCCGCTCGGCCTCCTCGTACTCCCGGCGCAGCGCGTCGGCGCGGTCGAGCAGCGCCTGGTGCTCCCCGACCTTGTCGCTCTCGTTGCCCCAGAACCGGTCCCAGCCGCCCTCGGCCTTCTTCCAGTCGTCGTTGCTGGTGTCGATGGAGTTGAGGAAGGTGTAGGAGTCGCTCTTGAGCGTCGACCACTTCGCCTTGATGTCCCGCACGGCCTCGGCGAAGGTCTCCAGGGCCGTGGCGGCCTTGCCCGTGGAGGTCTCCACGGACTCGCCGTCCGTGGCCACCGGGTCGACCGCCGCGAACAGGGTCTCGGACTCGGGAGCGGTGTAGCAGCCGGACAGGCCCGCCCAGCCGCTCTTGATGTCGGCGCCGATTCCGGCGACCGTCTCCCCGCCCCTGCGCAGGTCCCCCGCCTGCCGCTCCAGCGTGGCGGGACTGGCGGTGGGAACGGGGAACATCGAGGGGTTGATCAGGCCGCCGGTGGGCGTGCACATCTCGGTCACGTGGACGTCTCCATCTGGGATCCGGAGCGAGTCGGGGTAGGGGTCTCCGGGGCAGGGGACCGGGGAGATCGAACAGGGCCGGGATCAGGGGCCGGGGGCGCGGCGCCTAGGGGACGTGGGGGCCGTACACCGGACGCTCGGGCTCCGGCTCGGGGACGACCCCGGCGTTCTCCTGGGCGTCGGCCGCCATGGTCAGGTTGCCGTTCACGTAGTGCGTGGTGGCCTGGCTGGCACCGGTGACGGCGCTGACCGTCACCCCGGCCATGTCACCCATGAGGCCGAAGTTGTGCTCGGCGAACTCACCGAGGGCGACGCTGATGGGCGCACTGTCCGCCTCCTCGCTGATGCTCGTGAGCAGGCTCTCCGTCGAGGTCATGGCACCGACCAGGCCCTCGCTGCCACCCTCCTCACCGATATGACCGGCGACCGCGGTCAGGACGACGCCGACCTCGGACGGCTGAATGTTCCAGGCGGACATGGAGTTCTCCTTCCAGGGCGGGGGGTCAGGGGGTCGGGGGCCGGGAGAAGGCGTCGGCGCGGAAGTTCGTTGGCGGCGACGCGGCGGGGGCCTCGTCGGCCTTGCGGCTCCGGGCGATCTCGATGTGCTCGTGCAGGCGGTTGAGGCTCTCGCCGAGGATACTGAGATCGGCCCTGATCCGGGTGTGCATTCTGCGGGAGGCGCGGTCCAGGCGCGGGTGGACGCCCGGGGGCAGGGGCGCCTCCTCGGGCTCCCGCTCCTGCCCGGTGTCCTCCTCGTCGAGGATGGCCTGCTCGTCGCTCGGGTCGACCACGTCGAACTTCATCTCCACCCCTTCCCACCGGCGTGCTTCCGTGGGGTAGGACGCACCGGACGCGCACGCGGTTCGGGATTCATCCCCCGAACGCGCCCGTTTGCACCCGGTGGCGCGCCATCCCTGGGTGTTCGGTCCAAGAATGCCCTACCGGCCGGTAGGGACGCACTCCCGTTTCCCTCTCGGACGGGGCCGATCCGGGAAGGGAGTGGAAGGCGGCGGCGGGAACGGTACGGCGGCCCGGGACGCACCCTTAGTCTTGTGCCATGACCCGCGCCAAGCTCGACAAGAAGCCCCAGGACGTCGCGGCGATGTTCGATGGCATCGCCGAAAACTACGACCTCGTCAACGACGTCATCTCGCTGGGACAGGACAGGATCTGGCGGAAGGCCACCGTCAACGCCGTCGAGGCCTACAGCGGCGAGCTGGTCCTGGACCTCGCGGCGGGCACCGGCACCTCCTCCGAGTCCTTCGTGAAGAAGGGCGCGCGCGTCATCGCGTGCGACTTCTCCCTGGGCATGCTCACGACCGGCGCCGAGCGCCGGGGCGGCGCCTCCACCGGCGGCGTGACCTTCGTGGCGGGCGACGCCCTCAGCCTGCCCTTCGCCGACGAGACCTTCGACGCGGTCACGATCTCCTTCGGCCTGCGCAACGTCAGCGACGTGGACCAGGCCCTGCGGGAGCTGCTGCGGGTGACCAAGGTCGGCGGCCGACTGGTCATCTGCGAGTTCAGCCACATCCCTGTCGACTTCGTGGACAAGCTCTACTCCACCTACCTCATGGCGGCCCTGCCCAAGATCGCGGGCGCGGTGTCCGGCCGGGGGGAGTCCTACGACTACCTGTCCGAGTCGATCATGGCCTGGCCCAAGCAGGCCGACCTCGCCCGCGACCTCCAGGACGCGGGCTGGTCGAGGGTCGCGTGGCGCAACCTGTCGACGGGGATCGTCGCCCTGCACCGTGGTTTCCGCCAGAAGTAGAAACCGACATAACGCCCAGGAAGTTCGATACTTCCTTTCTTGTCGCCAAGTACGCAAGGCCCGGAGAACGTTCCGTTCTCCGGGCCTTTTGTGTTGCCGCTGGGGTTCTTGGGATGTCGGAAACAATCATGAGCTGCACGTTTGTCAGAAGATGGTGGCTTTCGGTGTGCAGTGTGGCTATCTGGGAGCAATATCCCGTTTGGTGATAACGCGTCTCGCACGCCCCCCGGGGGTCGCCTCGTGGCGCGCGAGGGTCTAGACTGCGGAAAGGAGGCTTGTGAAGTGCTTCACAAGGCTACGAGGCGCAGGACACAAGACCCCATACCGGACATGTCGGAAGTCCCAAAACACCCATACCATCCCCCGTGAGCGGGTCGAACCCGCACTGGCCCGCCACGGTGCACCGCGCGAGCAGTCGAGGACCCACCCGTGAGCGAGACAGCCACCTCCTCTCCCAGAGGCCGGGAGCGGACCGAGTACGACGCCGACGTCATCGTTGTCGGCGCCGGCCCCTCCGGTTCCACCACCGCCTACTACCTCGCCCAGGCCGGACTGGACGTCCTGCTCCTGGAGAAGACCTCCTTCCCCCGGGAGAAGGTCTGCGGCGACGGGCTGACCCCGAGGGCGGTGAAACAGCTCACAGCCATGGGGATCACCTTCGAGGACGAGGGGTGGATCAAGAACCACGGCCTGCGCATCGTCGGCGCCGGTGTCCGACTCGAACTCCCCTGGCCCGACCTGGCCGCCTACCCCGGTTTCGGGCTCGTCCGCACCCGCTACGACTTCGACCAGATCCTGGTCAACCGCGCCGTCTCCGCCGGAGCCAAGCTCCTGGAGCGCACCAACGTCACCGGCCCCCTCATGGACGAGCGCAGCAACCGCATCGTCGGGGTGCGGGCCAAGGACGCCGACCGCGAGCCCGTGACCTTCCGGGCCCCGCTGGTCGTGGCCGCCGACGGCAACTCCTCCCGGCTGTCCGTCGCCATGGGCATCCGCAAGCGCGACGACCGCCCCATGGGCGTGGCCGTGCGCACCTACTTCGAGAGCCCCCGCCACAAGGACGACTACCTGGAGTCCTGGCTGGAGCTGTGGGACAAGAGCGGTGACAAGGACGTCCTCCTGCCCGGCTACGGCTGGGTCTTCGGCGTCGGCGACGGCACCAGCAACGTCGGCCTGGGCATCCTCAACTCCACCGCCTCCTTCCAGGACGTGGACTACCGCAAGCTCCTGCGCCGCTGGACCGAGTCCATGCCCGAGGAGTGGGGCTACACCGAGGAGAACCAGCGCGGCGCCATCCGCGGTGCCGCCCTGCCCATGGGCTTCAACCGGGTCCCCCACTACTCGCGGGGGCTCATGCTCGTCGGCGACGCGGGCGGCATGGTCAACCCCTTCAACGGCGAGGGCATCGCCTACGCCATGGAGGCCGGGAACATCGCCGCCGACGTCATCGTGCAGGCACACGGGCGGACCACCCAGCAGACCCGGGAGCGGACCCTGCTGAGCTACCCCGACGTGCTCGCCGACACCTACGGCGGCTACTACACGCTCGGACGCTACTTCGTGAAGGCCATCGGCCAGCCCGAGTTCATGAAGTACGCGACCAAGTACGGCCTGCGCCAGCGCACGCTCATGAAGTTCGCGCTGAAGATGCTCGCCAACCTCACCGATCCCACGCAGGGCGACGCCATGGACCGGGTCATCAACGGTCTGACCAGGATCGCCCCCGCGGCCTAGCCGCCCCGCGGGCCGGGCCCCTCCCGGAGGGAGGCGTCCGGCCCCCGGGAGACCCGGGACACGCGGAGCACTGGGAGAACACGGCCGGGCGGTCGGGTCCGGCGCCACAACAGGACAGCACGGGACGACCGAAGAGATGAGCTAGTGAAAGCAATCACAAGCATGCGCGAGCGTGCCGACCAGCCAGAAGGAGGGTGACCCGTGGAGCTCTACACACCGATATTCGTGCTCGGCGGGATCGGCGCCGCGTTCGTGGCGGTGTCGATGGTGGCCGGGGCGGTCATGGGCCCCAAGCGCTACAACCGGGCCAAGATGCAGGCCTACGAGTGCGGCATCGAGCCGACGCCGCAGCCCGCGGGCGGCGGCCGATTCACCGTCAAGTACTACATGACGGCCATGATGTTCATCGTCTTCGACATCGAGATCATCTTCCTCATCCCCTGGGCCGTCCACTTCGACGCCCTCGGCTGGTTCGGACTGGTCGCGATCGTCCTCTTCCTGGTGAACGTCTCCATCGCCTACGCCTACGAGTGGCGCCGCGGAGGCCTCGAATGGGACTGAGCAGTGTTTTCCCTGGGCCTGCGCTCCGCTTCGGCCCATGTTCGGGCGTCCCGAACGCAACCCCCTGCGACAAGGCCCAGACCCGGCAGCCCGCCCAGCCCAGCCCGGAGGAGGTCCTCAGCTGATGGGACTCGAAGAGAAACTCCCCAGCGGAATCGCGCTCACGACCGTCGAGCAGGTCGTGGGCCTGGCCCGCAAGAGCTCCATGTGGCCCGCCACGTTCGGACTCGCCTGCTGCGCCATCGAGATGATGGCCGTCGGCGGCCCCCACTACGACCTGGCCCGGTTCGGCATGGAGAAGTTCGGCGCCACCCCGCGCCAGGCCGACCTCATGGTCGTCGCCGGACGCGTCAGCCAGAAGATGGCCCCCGTCCTGCGCCAGATCTACGACCAGATGCCCGAGCCCAAGTGGGTCATCGCGATGGGCGTGTGCGCCTCCAGCGGCGGCATGTTCAACAACTACGCGATCGTGCAGGGCGTGGACCACATCGTCCCGGTCGACATCTACCTGCCGGGCTGCCCGCCACGGCCGGAGATGTTCCTCGACGCCGTGCTCAAGCTGCACGACAAGGTCCAGAACACCAAGCTCGGCGCCCACCGGGAGCTGGAGATCACCGAGATCGAGGAGCGGATGCTCCGCCGGTCGCTGCCCGTGGTGACGAGGGACTGACATGAGCGAGAAAGAGCGCAACGAGGAAGCCGCCAACCTGCCCGAGCGGCAGGGCCGCGAGCGGCTGGCCGCCCCGGTCAAGCGGACCGGTATGTTCGGCGGCTCCACCGGGGGCGACACCTCCGGGTTCGGGGGCCTCCTGGTCAGGGGGAGCGCTCCCGAGAGCAGCCGGCGCCCCTTCACCGACCCCGACGACCCCCGCACCGCGGACTTCGACCGGGTGGCCGACGACCTGGAGGCGGCCCTGGGCGACGACGCCGGGGCGGTCGAGCGCGTCGAGGTCGCGTACGGAGAACTCACCTTCCACGTACGCCGCGAGGCCCTCCTGGAACTGGTGCGCGTCCTGCGCGACGAGCCGGCCCTGCGCTACGAGCTGTGCACGGGGGTGGCAGGCGTGCACTACCCCGACGACACCGGCCGGGAACTGCACGCGGTCTACCACTTCCGCTCCATCAGCCACAACAGCGAGATCCGGGTCGAGACCACCTGCCCCGACGCCGACCCGCACGTGCCCTCGATCGTGTCGGTCTACCCGACCAACGACTGGCACGAGCGCGAGGCCTGGGACTTCTTCGGCATCGTCTTCGACGGCCACCCCTCGCTGACCCGCATCCAGATGCCCGACGACTGGCACGGCCACCCCCAGCGCAAGGACTACCCGCTGGGCGGCATCCCCGTCGAGTACCGGGGAGCCACCGTGCCCCCGCCGGACGAGCGGAGGTCCTACACGTGACCACGAGCATCCACAGCCACTCCGCCACGAAGGGAGGCCCGGCATGACCGTCACCGAGGACTACATCGACGCCTCCGGCGGGGACTGGGACGACGTCATCGAGAAGGCGCAGGCCACCAGCGCCGAACGCCTCGTCGTCAACATGGGCCCCCAGCACCCGTCCACCCACGGCGTGCTCCGCCTGATCCTGACCCTCGACGGTGAGACCTGTACCGAGGCGCGCGTCGCTATCGGCTACCTGCACACCGGTATCGAGAAGAACATGGAGTACCGGACGTGGACGCAGGGCACCACGTTCGTCACCCGCATGGACTACCTGACGCCGCTCTTCAACGAGACGGCGTACTGTCTGGCGGTCGAGAAGCTGCTCGGCGTCACCGAGCGCATCCCCGAGCGCGCCAGCGTCATCCGCGTGATGATGATGGAGCTCAACCGGATGGCCTCCCACTTCGTGGCGATGGCGACGTTCGGCATGGAGCTCGGCGCGACCACGGTCATGACCAACGGGTTCCGTGAGCGCGAGATGATCCTGGACATCTTCGAGCTGGTCACCGGCCTGAGGATGAACCACGCCTACGTCCGGCCCGGTGGCGTGGCCCAGGACCTGCCGCCCGGTTCGGTCGGCCAGATCCGGGAACTGCTCAAGGAGATGCCCAAGCGCATCCAGACCATGCGCAAGCTCCTGGACGAGAACCCCGTCTACCTCGCCCGCACCAAGGACGTCGCCTACCTCAACCTGCCCGGCTGCATGGCGCTCGGCGTCACCGGGCCGCTGGCGCGCGCCTCCGGACTCGCCTTCGACCTGCGCAAGGCCAAGCCCTACTGCGGCTACGAGGGCTACGAGTTCGACATCCCCGTCTCCGACGGCGGCGACGTGTACGCCCGCTACCGGGTGCGCATCGCCGAGATGGAGGAGAGCCTGAAGATCATCGAGCAGTGCCTGGACAAGCTCCAGCCCGGCCCGGTGATGATCCAGGACGCCAAGATCGGCTGGCCCGCCAAACTGGCGCTCGGCCCCGACGGGATGGGCAACTCGCCCGACCACATCGCGCACATCATGAGCGGCTCCATGGAAGCCCTCATCCACCACTTCAAGCTGGTCACCGAGGGCTTCCGGGTGCCCGCCGGTCAGGCCTACGCGGCCGTCGAGAGCGCCAAGGGCGAACTCGGCTGCTACGCGGTCAGCGACGGGGGCACCCGCCCCCACCGCGTGCACTTCCGCGACCCCTCGTTCACGCACCTCCAGGCCGTCGCCGCCATGTGCGAGGGCGGCACGGTGGCGGACGTCATCGCGGCCGTGGCCAGTATCGACCCGGTGATGGGAGGCGTGGACCGGTGAACCAGAACGACACCACACCAGAGGGCGCGGAGGTCGTCCGCGAACGGTTCCCCGACGAGGTCACGGCCCGTCTGGAACCGGACGCCAAGGAGATCATCGCCCGCTACCCCAGGCAGCGCTCCGCGCTGCTCCCCCTGCTGCACCTGGTGCAGTCCGAGGAGGGGCACGTGAGCACGGCCGGTATGCGCTTCTGCGCCGACCAGCTCGGCATCACCCTCGCCGAGGTCAACGCGGTCGCCACGTTCTACACCATGTACCGCCGCGGCCCCGGCGGCGACTACCAGGTGGGCGTGTGCACCAACACCCTGTGCGCCGTCATGGGCGGGGACGAGATCTTCGCGTCCCTCAAGGAGCACCTCGGGGTCGGCCACAACGGGACGACCGACGACGGCAAGGTCACGCTGGAGCACCTGGAGTGCAACGCGGCCTGCGACTTCGCCCCGGTCGTGATGGTCAACTGGGAGTTCTTCGACAACCAGACCCCCGACACCGCCAGGCAGCTCGTCGACGACCTGCGGCTCGGCAACGACGTCGCCCCCACGCGCGGCCCCGCGAGCCTGTGCACCTGGAAGCAGGCCTCCCGGGTGCTCGCCGGGTTCGACGACGGACGCGCCGGCGAGGGCGTCCAGGCGGCGGGCGCCTCGCTCGCCGGACTCGACGTGGCCCGGCGCAACGGCTGGACCGCGCCCGACCCGGCCAACCTTCCCACCCGCGACCAGGGTGAGGAGGGCGCCACATGACCACCCTGACCCCGATCCTGTCCCAGAACTGGGACCGCACCGACTCCTTCACCCTCGACGGCTACAAGGCCACCGGCGGCTACGAGGCGCTGCGCAAGGCCCTGGCCATGGAACCCGACGCCATCGTGGACCTGGTCAAGCAGTCCGGCCTGCGCGGCCGTGGCGGCGCCGGGTTCCCCACCGGGATGAAGTGGGGGTTCCTGCCCAAGGACAACCCCAACCCGCGCTACCTCGTCGTCAACGCCGACGAGTCCGAGCCGGGTACCTGCAAGGACATCCCGCTCATGCTCGCCAACCCGCACGTGCTGGTGGAGGGCGTGGCGATCGCCTCGTACGCGATCAAGTCCCGCCAGGCCTTCATCTACGTGCGCGGCGAGGTCGTCCACGTCATCCGCCGCCTGCGCAAGGCCGTCGCCGACGCCTACGAGGCCGGGCTGCTCGGCCGCGACATCCTCGGCAGCGGCTTCGACCTCGACGTCGTCGTCCACGCCGGCGCGGGCGCCTACATCTGCGGTGAGGAGACGGCCCTCCTGGACTCCCTGGAGGGCTACCGGGGCCAGCCCCGGCTCAAGCCGCCCTTCCCCGCGGTCGCCGGGCTCTACGCCTCGCCCACCGTGGTCAACAACGTCGAGTCCATCGCCAGCGTCCCCGGCATCGTCAGCAACGGCGCCGAGTGGTTCACGTCCATGGGCACCGAGAAGTCCGCCGGGTTCGGCTTCTTCTCCCTGTCCGGGCACGTCACCACACCCGGCCAGTACGAGGCGCCGCTCGGGATCACCCTGCGCGAACTCCTCGACATGGCGGGCGGCGTCCGCGCCGGGCACCGGATCAAGTTCTGGACCCCCGGCGGCTCCTCCACGCCCATCTTCACCGACGAGCACCTGGACATCCCGCTCGACTTCGAGTCGGTCGGGGCCGCCGGGTCCATGCTCGGCACCCGCGCGCTCCAGGTCTTCGACGAGACCACCTGCGTGGTCCGCGCCGTCGGCCGGTGGATCGCCTTCTACGCGCACGAGTCCTGCGGCAAGTGCACGCCGTGCCGCGAGGGCAACTACTGGATGGTGCAGGTCCTGGACCGCATCGAGCGCGGCGAGGGGACCGAGGCCGACCTCGACAAACTCCTCGACATCTGCGACAACCTGCTCGGCCGCTCGTTCTGCGCCCTCGGCGACGGAGCGACCAGCCCCGTCATGTCGTCGATCAAGCACTTCCGCCAGGAGTACATCGACCACGTCGAACAGGGCGGCTGCCCGTTCGACCACGCCAAGTCCACCCTGTGGGGCGACCGCCCGGCCACGACGGGAGGGAACCAGTGACCGTCACCTCCAACTCCTCCGGCGGATCGGCGCCAGCGCCGCCCCCCGAGGACCTGATCACCGTCACCATCGACGGCTTCCAGATCCAGGTGCCCAAGGGCACCCTCCTGATCCGGGCCGCCGAACTCCTCGGCATCCAGATCCCGAGGTTCTGCGACCACCCGCTCCTCGACCCGGTCGGCGCCTGCCGCCAGTGCCTGGTCGAGATCCCCGACATGGGCAACGGGCGCGGCATGCCCAAGCCGCAGGCCTCCTGCACCATCACGGTCATGGAGGGGATGGTGGTCAACACCCACCTCACCTCCGCCGTGGCCGAGAAGGCCCAGCGCGGAATCATGGAGTTCCTGCTCATCAACCACCCGCTGGACTGCCCGGTCTGCGACAAGGGCGGCGAGTGCCCCCTCCAGAACCAGGCCATGTCCACCGGGCAGGGCGAGACGCGCTTCGTCGACATCAAGCGCACCTTCCCCAAACCGATCCCGCTGTCCACCGGCGTGCTGCTCGACCGGGAGCGCTGCATCCAGTGCGCCCGCTGCACCCGGTTCGCCGCGCAGATCGCCGGGGACCCGCTCATCGAGCTGATGGAGCGCGGCGCCCAGGAGCAGGTCGGCATCGCCGACGGCGAGGCCTTCAACTCCTACTTCAGCGGCAACACCGTGCAGATCTGCCCGGTGGGCGCTCTGACCGGATCCGCGTACAGGTTCCGGTCCCGCCCCTTCGACCTGGTGTCCACCCCCAGCGTGTGCGAGCACTGCGCCGGGGGCTGCGCCCAGCGCACCGACCACCGGCGCGGCAAGGTCACCCGCCGTCTGGCCGGCGACGACCCGCAGGTCAACGAGGAGTGGAACTGCGACAAGGGCCGGTGGGCGTTCACCTACGCCACCCAGCCCGACCGCCTCACCCGCCCGCTCGTCCGCGACGAGGAGTCCAAGGCCCTGGAGTTCGCCTCCTGGTCCGAGGCGATCACCCTCGCCGGGCAGGGCCTGGCCGCCGCCCGCGGCCGGGTCGGCGTCCTCACCGGAGGCCGGCTCACCTACGAGGACGCCTACGCCTACGCCAAGTTCGCGCGGGTCGCCCTCGGCACCAACGACGTGGACATGCGCGCCCGCGACCACTCCGAGGAGGAGTCCGCGTTCCTGGCCGCCCACGTCGCGGGCACCCCCGTCGGCGTGGACTTCACCGCCCTGGAGAAGGCGCCCGCCGTGCTCCTGGTCGGGTTCGAACCGGAGGACGAGTCGCCCTCCACGTTCCTGCGCCTGCGCAAGGGCTCCCGCAAGCGCGGGCTGAAGGTCTACTCGGTCGCCTCGCACGCCAGCCTGGGGCTCACCAAGACCGAGGGCACACTCGTGCGCACCGTGCCCGGCGACGAGGGGCGCGTCCTCAACGCCCTCGACGTCGACCACCCCGCGGTCGTGGAGGCCCTCGGCCAGGAGGGCGCGGTCATCGTCGCCGGGGAGCGGCTCGCCGCCGTCCCCGGCGCGCTCACCGCCGCCGCAGCCCTGTCCCGGCGCACCGGAGCCCGGCTCGTCTGGGTCCCGCGCCGCGCCGGGGAGCGCGGCGCCGTCGACGCCGGAGCGCTGCCGGGCCTGCTGCCCGGAGGCCGCCCCGCCGCCGACCCCGCCGCACGCGCCGAGGTCGCCCGCGCCTGGAACGTCGGGTCCCTGCCCGAACGGCCCGGCCGCGACACCGCGGCGATCATCGCGGCCGCCGCCGCCGGTGAACTCGACGCCCTGGTCATCGCCGGGGTCGACCTGGACGACCTGCCCGACCCCGGCGCCGCCCGCGCGGCCCTGGCCAGGGTGCCGTTCATCGTCAGCCTCGAACTGCGCGCCAGCGACGTCACCGACCGCGCCGACGTGGTCCTCCCCGTCGCCGCCGTCTCGGAGAAGTCCGGCACCTTCGTCAACTGGGAGGGCCGCCACCGGCCCTTCGGCGACGCGCTCAAGGTCCCCGGCGCCCTCTCCGACCTGCGGATCCTCTCCGCGATCGCGGACGGTATGGACGTCCACCTCGGCCTTCCCGACGCCGGCTCGGCCTACCGCGAGCTGCTCGAACTGGGCCTGTGGGCGGGGAACCGGCAGAGCGGGCCCTCCGCCCGGCCGGTCCCCGTGCCCGAGCCCGAGGCCGGACAGGCCGTCCTGTCCACCTGGCGGCAGCTGCTCGGCACCGGGCGCATGGAGGACGGCGAGCCGTTCCTCGCCGGAACCGCCAGGCCGCCCCGCGCCTACCTGTCCAGGACCACCGCGGAGGAGATCGGCGTCCCCGACGGCGGGACGCTCCGCGTCACCGGCGCCGACGGCTCCGTCACCGTTCCGGCCGTCGTCACCGACATCGCCGACCGCGTCGTCTGGCTCCCCGCCAACGCCCGCGGCTGCGACGTCCGCCGCGACCTCGGCAGCGGCGCCGGCGACACGGTCCTCCTGTCCGCTCCCAGCTCCCTGGGCGCGTCCCACCACACCGCCGGGAGGCAGCAGTGAGCCCCGCTCTCCAGACGGGCGTCGTCCAGCTCGCCTCGGAGGAGACCCTGGGCGCCTTCGGCAACGACCCGTGGTGGATCACCACGATCAAGGCCGTGGCGATCTTCGTCTTCCTGATGGTCTGCGTGCTGATGATGATCATGGCCGACCGCAAGGTCATGGGCCGGATGCAGCAGCGCCACGGACCCAACCGGATGGGCCCCTTCGGCCTCCTCCAGTCCCTGTTCGACGGCATCAAGCTCTCCCTCAAGGAGGACCTGATCCCGCGCGGGGTGGACCGGTTCGTCTACATCGCCGCGCCGGTGATCGCGGCCGTGCCCGCGTTCATCGCGTTCTCGGTCATCCCGATCGGGCCCGAGGTGAACATGTTCGGGGTCACCACCCCGCTCCAGCTCACCGACCTGCCCATCGCCGCCCTGGTCGTCCTGGCCACCGCGGCGCTCGGCGTGTACGGGTTCGTGCTCGGCGGCTGGGCCTCCCAGTCGCCGTACGCCCTGCTCGGCGGCCTGCGCGCCTCCGCCCAGGTGATCAGCTACGAGATCGCGATGGGCCTGTCCTTCGTCGCGGTCTTCATCATGTCCGGCACCCTCACCACGTCGGGGATCGTCGAGGCCCAGCGCGGCCTCTGGTTCGCCGTGCTGCTCCTGCCGTCCTTCCTCATCTACCTGGTGACGATGGTCGGCGAGACCAACCGGCTCCCCTTCGACCTCGCGGAGGGCGAGGGCGAGATCGTCGGCGGCTTCATGACCGAGTACGGGTCCATGAAGTTCACGATGTTCTTCCTCGCGGAGTACGTGAACATGTGCACGGTCGCGGCCGTGTCCGTCACGCTCTTCCTCGGCGGCTGGCTCGCCCCGCCCGGGGTGACCGCGTTCCTGCCCGGGGCCAACGAGGGCTGGTGGCCCGCCCTGTGGTGGCTGCTCAAGTTCCTCTGCGTCATGTTCCTGTTCATCTGGGCGCGCGGCAGCCTCCCCCGGGTCCGCTACGACCAGCTGATGAAGCTCGGCTGGAAGGTGCTCATCCCCATCCAGCTGGTGTGGATCACCGCCGTCGCCGTCGTCCGGATGCTCGTCCTGGACAACGCGTCGCCGATCGTCATCGGCCTCGTGGTCGTCGGGTTCTCCGCCGCCACGATCGCCGCGTTCGCCGCCTGGGCGCGCTTCGTCCGACGCGAACGCGCCGAGGAGGCCCGCCTGCGCGCCGAGAACCAGCGCCGCGCACGCAAGGAGCCCGCCTTCGGCGGGTTCCCGGTGCCACCCGGCACCGCCCCGCACTACGGCAGCAGCGTGCTCGCCGAACCGCCGCGGACGGCCCCGGTCGCCGCCGAACGCAACAAGAAGGGTGAGGAGGTTTCCGGTGCTTGAGTGGCTCAACCCCGTCAAAGGATTCGGCGTCACCTTCCACACCATGTTCAAGAAGGTGCCGACGGTCGAATACCCGGAGGTCAAGCGCCCCACGGCGCCGCGCTTCCACGGCCGTCACCAGCTGAACAGGTGGGCCGACGGCCTGGAGAAGTGCATCGGGTGCGAACTGTGCGCCTGGGCCTGCCCGGCCGACGCCATCTACGTGGAGGCCGGTGACAACAGCGACGACGACCGGTACTCGCCCGGCGAGCGCTACGGCCGCATCTACCAGATCAACTACCTGCGCTGCATCCTGTGCGGGCTGTGCGTGGAGGCGTGCCCCACGCGCGCCCTCACGATGACCAACGAGTACGAGCTGGCCGACACCAGCAGGCAGAGCCTGATCTGGACGAAGGAGCAGCTGCTGGCCCCCCTCAAGGAGGGCATGGAGCAGCCGCCCCACCCGATGCGCCTCGGCGAGACCGAACAGGACTACTACGCCACCGGGCGCGGCCAGCACGGGACGCAGGGCACCGCGGCGGAGTCTGCGGAGGGGGTCCGTTGAACCCGCTCTCCGACACCCACCACGGCATCACGGTCCCGCTCGACACACCCGTGGACGCCCCGCTGTACCTCGCCGCGCCCATCGCCGGCGGCGAGGCCTCCGCGTTCTGGATCCTCGGCGCGGTCGTCCTCCTCGGCGCCCTCGGCGTGGTCTTCTCGCGCAAGGCCGTCCACTCGGCCATGTCCATGGCGCTGACCATGGTCGGCCTCGCCATCTTCTACGGCATCAACGCGGCGCCGTTCCTGATGGTCGTCCAGATCGTCGTCTACACCGGCGCGGTCCTGATGCTGTTCCTGTTCGTGCTGATGCTCATCGGCGTCAGCTCGGCCGACTCCCTCGTGGAGACGCTCAGCGGACAGCGGATCATGACCGCCGTCGTCGCGCTCGCCTTCGTCGGCGCGCTCGCCACCGGCATCACCCGCATCTCCGTGGGCGACCCGGTGGGGCTCGCCGCGGGCGCCGCGGCGGCCGGTGGCACCATCCCGTGGATCGCGGGTGAACTGCTCCTGCGCTACGTGGTCGCCTTCGAGGCCACCGGCGCGCTGCTCATCACCGCCGTCCTCGGCGCCATGGTGCTCGCGCACACCGCACGCACGAAGAAGCGGCGCACCCAGCGGGAGATCTCCGAGGACCGCATCCGCGGCGACCACCCGACCCCGCTGCCCGGACCCGGCACCTACGCCCGGCACAACGCGATCGACATGCCCGCGCTGCTGCCCGACGGCACGGTCTCCCAGCTCTCCCTCAACCCGGTGCTCACCGCCCGGGACCCCGAGTACCAGGCGCGGGTCCCCGCAGACGTCCGCTCCGGCCGCCCCGCGCTGCCCGGAGCGGCGTCGGACTCCGCCGGCTCCAAGGAGGGCGAGCCCGTCTCCGGTACCGGGGAGGACCCCGGCGGCCCCACCGCCGAAGACCCCGACGGTGACCCGGACGGCACCGAGACCAGCAACGGCAACGGGCAGGAGGTCGAGTCCTCGTGGACCCGATGAACTACATCGTCCTCGCGGCGCTGCTGTTCACCATCGGCGCCGTCGGCGTGCTCGTCCGGCGCAACGCGATCATCGTCTTCATGTGCGTGGAGCTCATGCTCAACGCCTGCAACCTGGCGTTCGTCGCGTTCGCCCGGATGCACGGGGACATCGAGGGCCAGGTCATCGCGTTCTTCGTGATGGTCGTCGCCGCCGCCGAGGTGGTGGTCGGCCTCGCGATCATCATGCAGATCTTCCGAACCCGCAGGTCCGCGTCGCTCGATGACGCGAACCTGCTCAAGCACTAGAAGGCGACGTGGCAGTGACATCTCACGCATACCTCGCCGCCGAACCCGCGGTGGCGACCGCCGCCGACAGCGCGGTGCTGTCGAACGCCTGGCTGCTGATCGCCCTGCCGCTCGCGGGCGCGGCGATCCTGCTGCTCGGCGGAAGGCGAACCGACAAGTGGGGGCCCTGGCTGGCCACGGCCCTCCCTGTCGCCGCCTTCGCCTGGGCGGCCCTGGCCCTGTTCGACCTCCTGGGCCGAAGCGCCGACGCCCGCAGCGTCGCCGTCCCCGTGTACCAGTGGTTCGCCGTCGGCGACCTCTCCGCCGGGGTGGACCTGCTGGTCGACCCCCTCTCGATCAGCTTCGCCTTGCTGATCACCTTCGTCGGCTCCCTCATCCACGTCTACTCCCTCGGCTACATGTCCGAGGACCCCGGTAAGCGGCGGTTCTTCGCCTACCTCAACCTGTTCGTCGCCGCCATGCTCGTGCTGGTGCTCGCGGACAACTTCGTCCTGCTGTTCCTCGGCTGGGAGGGTGTCGGACTCGCGTCCTACCTGCTCATCGGGTTCTGGCAGTACAAGCCCTCCGCGGCCACCGCCGCCAAGAAGGCGTTCCTGATCAACCGGGTCGGCGACATCGGCCTGCTGGTCGCCATCATGATCATGTTCACGGCCCTGGGCGCGGTCAGCTTCAGCGACGTGTTCGCGGCCGTGCCCGGCGCGAGCGACGGCGTCCTCCTCGCGGTCGGGCTGCTGCTGCTCCTCGGCGCCTGCGGCAAGTCCGCGCAGCTCCCCCTCCAGGCCTGGCTCCTGGACGCCATGGAGGGCCCCACCCCGGTGTCCGCGCTCATCCACGCGGCCACCATGGTCACCGCCGGCGTGTACCTGATCGTGCGCGCCGGTCCCGTCTTCGAGGGCGCGCCCGTGGCCCAGACGGTCGTCACCGTCGTGGGCGCCGCGACGATGATCGCGGGCGGGATCATCGCCTCGGCCAAGGACGACATCAAGAAGTCCCTCGCCGGGTCCACGATGAGCCAGATCGGCATGATGGTCCTCGCCGCGGGGCTCGGCCCCGTCGG
The DNA here is from genome assembly GCF_042716955.1 of Nocardiopsis sp. NPDC058631. Classification (NCBI taxonomy): domain Bacteria; kingdom Bacillati; phylum Actinomycetota; class Actinomycetes; order Streptosporangiales; family Nocardiopsidaceae; genus Nocardiopsis; species Nocardiopsis sp. NPDC058631. Next base: position 66,957 of record NZ_JBHXQY010000019.1, read on the forward strand.
CTACGTGGCCGCCATCGCCCACCTGGTCACGCACGGCTTCTTCAAGGCCGGGCTGTTCCTCGGCGCCGGATCGGTCATGCACGCCATGAACGACGGCGTGGACATGCGCCGGTACGGCGCGCTCCGCAAAGCCATGCCGATCACGTTCGCGACCTTCGGCCTCGGCTACCTGGCCATCATCGGGTTCCCGCTGCTGTCCGGCTGGTGGACCAAGGAGAGCATCATCTCCGCGGCCTTCGGCGTCGGCGGCACGCAGGGCATGGTCCTCGGCACCGCCGTCATCGTCGGCGCCGGGCTCACCGCCTTCTACATGTCGCGGATGGTCTTCATGACCTTCTTCGGCGAGAAGCGATGGGAGGAGGGCGTGCACCCGCACGAGTCGCCCGTCAGCATGACCGCTCCCATGGTGGTGCTCGCGATCGGCTCCGTCGCCCTGGGCGGGTTCATGACCCTCGGCGACCGGTTCGCGAACTTCCTGGCCCCCACCATCGGGGCCCACCCGCACCACTTCGACGTGGCGCACGCGTTCACCGCCCCCTACGGGATCGCGGCCCTGGCCGTGATGGTGGCGGGTGTGGCGCTCGCCTGGGCCCTCTACCTGCGCAAGCCGGTGGCGAAGACCGCGCCGAAGGCCAACCTCGTCACCGCCTTCGCGCGTGAGGAGCTGTACGGAAACCAGATCAACGAAGGCCTGCTGATGCGGCCCGGCCAGGTCCTCACCCGGACCCTGGTCGTGGTCGAGGACAAGATCATCGACGGCGTGGTCAACGGGCTCGGCACGGGCGTGCGCGACTCCTCCCGCGGATTGGGCAGGACGCAGACCGGCTTCGCCCGGACGTACGCGCTCACCATGCTCCTCGGCGCCGTCATCGTCGCCGCGACGCTGGCTGTGAGGTTCTAGACAATGATCCCCTGGCTCACTATCGCGATCGCGCTTCCCGTGATCGGCGCGGCCCTCATCTGGGCGCTGCCGCGCGTGAAGACGACACAGGCCGCGGCCTCCACGGAGGCCTCCGCCTCCGCGCAGGCCACGGCCCAGGCCGGGGCCGCCACGGCCACGGCCACCAAGGCCCCGACCGCCACGGGGGCCGCCGGGTCCTCCGCCGAGACCGCCAAGCGGATCGCGCTGGGCTTCTCGGTGCTCACCCTCGTCGTCCTCGCCGCCATGGCGCTGAGGTTCGACACGTCCGCCGCGGGCGGCCTCCAGTTCGAGGAGGTGTACCCCTGGATCCCGCGCTTCGGCGTCCACTTCGCGCTGGGCGTCGACGGGATCGCGCTGACGCTGATCCTGATGTCGGCGGTCCTGGTACCGCTCGTCATCCTCGCCGCCTGGAACGAGAACGAGGACAGGGAGGACGGCGGACGCGGCTACTTCGCGCTCATCCTGGTGCTCGAAGCCATGATGATCGGTGTCTTCGCCGCCACCGACGTCTTCCTGTTCTACGTGTTCTTCGAGGCCATGCTCATCCCGGTCTACTTCATGATCGGCCGGTACGGGCGCGGTGAGGAGAGGGCGAAGGCCGCCGTCAAGTTCCTGCTGTACAGCCTCGCCGGCGGGCTGATCATGCTGGTCGCGGTGATCGGCGTGTACGTCATCGGCGGAAGCTTCCTGTGGACCGACCTCGTCGGGGAGGGCAGCGCCCTCGCGGCGGTCGACCCGGCCACCGCGCGGTGGCTGTTCCTCGGGTTCTTCATCGCCTTCGCCATCAAGGCGCCGATGTGGCCCGTGCACACCTGGCTGCCGTCGGCGGCCGGCGCCTCGCGCCCCGGCACCGCCGTGCTGCTCGTCGGCGTGCTCGACAAGGTCGGCACCTACGGCATGCTCCGCTACTGCCTGGAGCTGTTCCCGTCCGCCGTCTCGTGGTTCGTGTGGCCGGTGGTCGGGCTGAGCCTGGTGAGCATCGTCTACGGTGCGATCCTCGCCATCGGGCAGAGCGACATGATGCGCCTGATCGCGTACACCTCGGTGTCGCACTTCGGGTTCATCACCCTGGGCATCTTCGCCCTGACGCCCCAGGCGCAGGCCGGTGCCGCCCTCTACATGGTCAACCACGGGTTCGCGACCGGAGCGCTGTTCCTCGTCGTGGGCTTCCTCGTCGCGCGGCGCGGATCGTCGCTCATCGAGGACTACGGCGGCGTCCAGAAGGTCGCGCCCAAGCTCGCCGGGGTGTTCCTGATCGCCGGACTCGCGGGCCTGGCGCTGCCCGGCCTGGCACCGTTCGTCAGCGAGTTCCTGGTGTTCGTCGGGGTCTACGCGTTCAACCCCGTCCCGGCGATCATCGCCGCGTCCGGCGTCGTCCTGGCCGCGCTCTACATCCTGTGGATGTACCAGCGGACCATGACCGGCCAGACCCCGGCCCGGTTGTCCGGGCTGCGCGACCTGTCCCCGCGCGAGATGTGGGCGGTCGGCCCGCTGCTCGCGCTGATCATCGCGTTCGGCCTCTACCCCCAGCCCCTGCTCAACGTGATCAACCCCGCCGTCGAGCGCACCGTCGAGGTCGGAACCGCCGACACCGCGGGCGCCGGGGCGGACGGGGCCTCTGAGGAAGGAGGCGAGGAGTGATCCCCTACATGGACCTCCCCGTCATCACCGAGGGACCGCCGGAGATCGACTGGTGGCTGCTCGCCCCGCTGCTCACGCTGTTCGCCGCGGGCGTCCTGGGCGTGCTGTTCGAGGCCTTCGTGCCGGGCAGGCGCAGGCGCGGCCTCCAGATCGGACTGGCGGCGCTCGCGCTGCTGGCCACGTTCGTGCTGCTCCTGCTCCAGATCGGCACGCTCCCCGACGACCAGGCGGGGGTGACGGTCGCCGCCGGGGTGCTCGCCGTGGACCGCACGGTGATCTTCTTCCAGGGCACCATCACCGTGCTCGCACTGATCAGCCTGCTGCTCATCGCCGAGAACCGGGACGGCCGGGACGCGTTCGCCGCCCAGGCCGCCACGGTCCCCGGGAGCGAGGAGGAGCGCGCGCACATCATGGCGGGCTCCCAGCACACCGAGGTGTACCCGCTGGTCATGTTCGCCGTGCTGGGAATGCTCATGTTCCCCGCCGCGAACGACTTCCTGACGATGTTCATCGCCCTGGAGGTCATGAGCCTCCCGCTGTACCTGCTGTGCGGGCTCGCGCGGCGGCGGCGCCTGTTCTCCCAGGAAGCCGCGGTCAAGTACTTCCTGCTCGGCGCGTTCTCGTCGGCGTTCTTCCTGTTCGGTATCGCCCTCGTCTACGGCTACGCCGGATCGGTGAACTTCGGCACCATCCGCGAGGCCGTGGAGGCCGGCGGGGCCGACATCTTCCAGGGAGAGGGCGGCAACGGCGAACCGCTCCTGCTCATGGGTATCGGCCTGGTCGCCATCGGGCTGCTCTTCAAGGTCGGCGCCGTACCCTTCCACAACTGGAAGCCCGACGTCTACCAGGGCGCCCCGACGCCCATCACGGCGCTGATGGCCTCCTGCACGCTCGTCGCCGCGTTCGGCGCCCTGCTGCGGGTGTTCTTCGTGCCGTTCGGCACCTCGTCGGCCAGCTGGGAGCCCATGCTGTGGGCGGTCGCGGTACTGACGATGGTCGCCGCCGCGATCATCGCCGTCACCCAGCGGGACATCAAACGCCTGCTGGCGTACTCGTCGGTCGTGCACGCCGGGTTCATCCTGACGGCGGTCGTGGCCAACAGCACCGACGGGCTCGCGGGCGCCATGTTCTACCTGGCGGCCTACGGGTTCACGACACTGGGCGCGTTCGCGGTGGTCACCCTGGTGCGCACCAAGGACGGCGGTCAGGAACTCGGCGACCTGGACCGGTGGGCCGGACTCGGACGCCGTTCGCCGGCGCTCGCCGGGGCCCTCACCCTGTTCCTGCTGGCCTTCGCCGGAATCCCGCTGACCAGCGGTTTCATCGGCAAGTTCGCTGTGTTCGAGGCAGCGGTCGCGGCCGGGGCGACGCCCCTGGTGGTCGTGGGCGTCCTGAGCAGCGCGGTCACCGCGTTCTTCTACGTGCGGATCATCGTTGTGATGTTCTTCCGGGATCCGGAGGGCGACGGCCCCACCGTGGTGCGCGCGGGCGCGGCCACGGGCGGTGTCATCACGATCGGGGTGGCGGCGACGCTGCTCCTCGGCCTGTACCCCGGGCCGGTACTGGACAACCTGCTGCCGTCCTCGGAGACCGGCCCCGAACCGGTCGCCGTGATGGTGGACCAGGCCTCCACGGACACCGACAGGTAGCCGTCACCGGTCAGCGATCCGGGTCACCCGTACGACCAGGGTGATCCGGATCCTGCCTTCCTGTACCCGGGTGTGGCTTTGGTTGAGCATTCCGGGTCGGATACCGTGGCAAGTCGGATCATGTTCATGTGCTGAGCACGCGGCGGCCTCCTGGGCCTCCCTTCCGAGGGCTTCTCCGAGAGGCCGCCGGCGTGCCCGTTCAACAGGTGGAGCTTTACGGTGAGCGGTGCTGTCCCGAGCGGGTTTCTCGCTCTGCCGAGAGTCGACCCGACCCTCGCCCGTGAGGTTCAGGACAACCTCGAGAAGGTCGAGGACCTGCTCAGGGAGTCTGTCGCGTCCAGTGACCCCCTGCTGGCCGAGGCGGCCTCCCACCTGCTGGAGGCGGGCGGCAAGCGCTTCCGGGCGACCCTCGTACTCCTCGCAGCCCACTTCGGCGACCCCACGGTCCCCGACCTCATCCCCGCGGCGGCCGTCGTGGAGCTGACCCACGTGGCCACCCTCTACCACGACGACGTCATGGACGAGGCGGACATGCGGCGGGGCAAGCCCAGCGCCAACCAGCGCTGGGGCAACAGCATCGCCATCCTCACCGGCGACTACGTGTTCGCCAAGGCCTCCGAGATGCTCGCGGACCTGGGCACCGAGGCCGTCCGGTTGCAGGCGGTCACCTTCGGCCGACTCGTCCAGGGCCAGATCCTGGAGACCTCCGGCCCCAGCGAGGGCACCGAACCGCTGGACCACTACCTCCGGGTCATCAGCGACAAGACCGCTTCGCTCATCGCGTCCTCGGCGGAGTTCGGCGGCATGTTCGGCAAGGTCGACCCGGAGACGACCGGGACCGTCACCCGGGCGTGCGACGCGCTCGGCATGGCCTTCCAACTGTCCGACGACATCCTGGACGTGGCGAGCGAGAGCACCGACTCGGGCAAGACCCCCGGTACGGACCTGCGCGAGGGTGTCCTCACCCTGCCGATGTTCTACGCGCTCCGCTCGGACGACCCCGCCGACACGCGGCTCCGTTCGCTCCTCGGCCGCCCGCTGAGCGAGGAGGAGGCGGAGGAGGCGCTCAAGCTGCTCCGCGTCCACCCGGCCATGGCCGAGGCCGAGGCCACCCTGCGGGGCTGGGCCGACAAGGCCCGCGAGGAGCTGGCCACCCTCCCCGAGGGGCCGGCCAGACACGCCTTCGAGGCGCTCTGCGACTACGTGGTCGAGCGCTCCGGCTGACCACGGGCCCGGTGGGCGGTTCCGGCCCGACAGCGGCCCGGCCGCCCCGCCCAGGCGACGCGAAGCCCCCTGCCCTCCGGACACCCGGGGAACAGGGGGCTTTCGGCTGCGGGGGCCCGACGGGCAGGCGCCCGCCCCGCCCGCCACACCGGCAACGGTGTGGATCAGCTCACTAGCTGAGGACCGGCAGCGCCTCGAAGCCGGGCATGTCGGTGAAGGTCGGGTGCTGGGTCATGTTCGAGGGGACCTCCTGCTCCTCGGTTCCCCCCTCGATGGACACCAGGTCGCTGGTGTCCAGGTCGTTCAGCAGGTCGGTACCCCGGCTCAGACCCGCCACGAGGTCCTCCACGGACTCGGTCTCCACGCCCTCGGCGATGGTGGGCAGGCCCATGCCCGCGGTCTGGGGCAGGGTCTCGTCCACCGGGCCGATACCGGTGCCGGGCAGACGGGGCAGTTCCGCCTCCGCCAGGGGGCCGCTCAGGCCGAGGGCGGTCATGCCCTCGGAGGAGGCGCCGGTGAACAGGGCGTCGGCCAGGTCGCGCAGGCCGGGGGCCCCGGGGGCGGACTGGGGGACGGTGACGTTCCCGGCGAGGTTGCGGTTGCCGACCACGCCCAGCACCTCCTCCTCGCCGAGGCTGACGAAGTTGTCGTCGGTGACCGGGTTGGACTCGACGACGTCCTGGAGACCGCCGGGGGTCTCCAGCCCGAAGGCGTAGGCGAGGTCCCACACGTTCGGGATCGCGGGCGCGGCGGCGCTCTGCCGGACGGTGCCCTGGCCCAGCGGGTCGGACGTGTCCACGATCTGGTCGAGGGCGAGGCCGTTGCCGCCGGTCAGGGCGGTCAGGTCCGAGGTCTCGGGCAGTACGGCGGCCTGGGGCAGTGCGGCGACGTCGCCCGCCCGGGACAGGTCGACCTCCTCGCGCAGCCCGTAGACGGCCTCCACGGTGTGCGGCAGCACCTCGACGGCGGTGGACTCGGCCTTGGCCCCGGCACCCCGCGCGGTGTCCTCCAACAGCACCCCGGCACCCTCGGCGTGCTTTTGGACGGCGGCGCCCGCGGTGTGCCCGACGGTGTCGTGGGGGTTCCCGTCCAGACCGGTCGCGTCCTGGACGCCGGACACGGTGTCGGCGAGGGCGGGGGTCGGGTTGGGGACGCTCCCGAGCGGCGTGGCGACGTCCCGGCCCTGGGGCACCACCGCGGCGAGGTCGGGGGCGGGCTGGTCCGGGTTGTGAGCGCTGTCCTGGAGTTCGGTCAGGGCGGTGTTCGCGATGGGGCCGACACCCCCGGGGGCCAGGCTGTTGACGGTGGGGGCGACGCCCTCCACGAGGGTCCGCTCGACGATGGGCGTGACCGCGTGGACGGTGGAGTCGAGCCCCTCGGCGCCGGAGATCCCGGCTCCGAGGGCGACGAAGCCCGCCGTCCCCGCGAGGAGGATGAGGGTCCTGGCTGAGACTCGGGTGGCCTGCGTCATGGAATTCCTTCCGGAAGCTCTGATCACTGCATTCGGGGAGGCCGGGCGCACTGGGCGCCGACGGCCGGAGCCGGAGGTGGACCACCGGCTGACATGAATCACGTGAACGACGGCACGGGACTCAGATCAGCCCCCAGGAGGTGCGGCGGTGACGCCGAACTGGGAACGGTCCGCGCGCGGGAGGGGACACCGCGCCGGGGAACCGCCCTAGTCGGGGGAGAAGGTCGGGTCGCCGCTGGGTCCGCTCGGCACGGGGTGCAGCGAGCGCGAGGCCAGGAGGACGGCGAGGGGAGCCGGCGCGGTGACCGGCGACGCCGTGAGGTAGCCCGCGACGCCCGGGGCCGGGGCGGAGCCGCCGGCGGGCGCGGCGGAGCCGGTGGCCACCTGGGTCGAGGGGGCGGCCGCAGCGGGTGCGTCGGTGCCGCCGGGGGCCTGGGCCTCCTCGGGGACGGCGGCCTGGGCGGCGTCCCCGGCGGCTGGGCCGAAGAAGTACGGCGGGGCGTCGCCGGCGAGGGCGTCCCCCGCCGTGGCGGCCGGGGCTTCCTCGCGCCCGTCCCGCTCCCGGCGGTCGTCGGCGGTCGCGGGAACCCCGGCGTCGGCCCCGACCTCGGAGGTCGGGGCGGCCGGAACCCCGGTGGCGCTGTCGACGGCGGGTGACAGGAGGTTCTGGGCGGTGTCCCGGCGGGTCCGGTCCAGGTCCGCGACGACCCGGCGGGCCCCCTTGCGGACCTCGTCCACCGGCCAGCCGGCCTCGCCCAGGAGTGTGGTCTCGTCAGCGCCGCCGACGTGCTGGCCGAGGCCCTGGCCGACGGTGCCGAGCGTCTGGGCGACCGGTTCGGTGATCTGGCGCGGGACGACTTCGCGGAGGGAGCCGGGGCGGTCGGGCCCGCGCGTCCCGGTCTCCTCCTGTGTGTCCGCCCCCGCGCTCTCCGAGGCCCCGGCCCCGGCGGGGGTGCCCGCCACGGTCCCCGCGACGGCGCCGGTGAGGGTGCCGGTGAGGGCGTCCGCGTGGACGGGTGAGGCGCCGAACAGCCACAGGGTGGTCAGGAACGCGCCGACGAGGAGCGGCAGGCCGAGCAGGGAGGGTGTCAAGGCGCACACTGCCGAGGCGGCGCGCGTGGCGCGTACCTTTCGGCAAGTGCGGGGCATAGGGGACCCTTCGGGACGTGCGGCCTGGTCAGAGCCGGGGACGCCCCGACTCGCGACCTGACGTTAGCACAGCGTCACTCAGGGTAGTTTGTGTTCTCCGAAACTCGGGAACCGGGTTTCAGGTCATTCCTCGTGTTCCGGGCGGGCGCACCCCTCGGGCTCCCTCTCCTGCTCCGCGAGCTCCTGCCGGGCCCTGGCGCGTGCACGCGAGCGGGAGCGGGCGCCCCGCACCTGATCGAACACGAACAGGCACAGCGCCGACCAGACCAGGACGAAGCCGATCCAGCGGGCCGGCGGCATCTCCTCGCCCTGGATCAGCCAGCCGATGAAGAACATCATGGTCGGGGCGATGTACTGGAGCATGCCGATGACGCTCAGCGGCACCTGGCGGGCGGCGACGCCGAAGAGCAGCAGGGGCAGGGCGGTCACGAACCCGCCGCCGACCAGCAGCGCGGTGTGGGCGGGCGACACCGAGAGCGCCGTACCGGAGCCGGTGGCCTCCAGGTAGACCACGAACCCCAGCGCGGGCAGGAACATCACCAGGGTCTCGACGGTCAGGCTCTGCATCCCGTCGAGGTCGACGTACTTCTTCACCGCTCCGTACGCGGCGAACGAGGAGGCCATGAGAAGGGCGAGCCACGGCGTCACGCCGTAGCCGACGGTCATCACGACCACGGCGAGGACGCCCAGGCCGACCGCCACCCACTGGGCCGTGCGCAGGCGCTCGGAGAACAGCAGCACGCCCAGGCACACCGACATCAGCGGGTTGATGAAGTACGCCAGGGACGCCTGGAGGGTCTGCTCGACGGAGACGGAGTAGATGAACCCCCACCAGTTGAGGGAGATCAGGACCGCGGCGGCGGCGACGGGGAGGAGGCGCCGGGGGTTGCGGAGCACGGCGGGGAGCCAGGCCCAGCCGCGGCGGGCGAGGAGGAGGAACACGCACATCGCCAGCAGCGCCCACACCATGCGGTGGGCGAGGATCTCGCTCGGCTCGGAGGCGGAGAGGAAGGGCCAGTAGAGGGCCGCGAAGCCCCAGAGGAGGAAGGCACCCGCCCCGAGGGCGACGCCGCGATTGTTTTCTGGCACGAGCACAATCGTAGGACGAATTCTTGGGTGTGTCTGCCCCATATCCGGCGGTTCCCGGCCTGGCAGGCGATGCACGTTCCCGGGTGGTGGCCCCGGGGCGCGCCCGCCGGAGCGGGGACGTCCACAGGTAGGACCGGAGCAGTGCGCCGATTTCGCACCGCGGATAGCCTGGAGTCATGTTCGGGAGAAAAGCCACCATGGTCGACCCAGCGCGTGCCCTGCCCGGCAGGGACGCCCCGATGCCGGTACACGTCGAGCACGCCGTGCTCGGCACGCCGCTCACCCCGCCCTATCCGGAGGGCAGCGAGATCGCCGACGTGGCGATGGGCTGTTTCTGGGGAGCCGAGCGGATCTTCTGGCGGCTCGGTGCGGAGCGCGGCATCATCACCACCGCCGTCGGTTACGCGGGCGGGTACACACCCAACCCCACCTACGAGGAGGTCTGCTCCGGACTGACCGGGCACACCGAGGTGGTGCGGGTGGTGTTCGATCCTCAGCGGATCACCTACGCCGAGATCCTCAAGGCCTTCTGGGAGGGCCACGACCCGACCCAGGGGATGCGCCAGGGCAATGATGCCGGCACCCAGTACCGTTCGGCGGTCTACCACCACGACGAGGCCCAGCGGGCCGTCTCCGAGGCCACCCGCGACGGCTTCCAACCGGTGCTGACCGCCGCCGGATACGGCCCGATCACCACCGAGATCGCGCCGCTCAAGGCGTTCTACTTCGCCGAGGACTACCACCAGCAGTACCTGTCCGACGCCAAGAACCCCAACGGGTACTGCGGCATCGGCGGCACCGGCACCAGCTGCCCGATCGGCGTCGTGGGCTCCGGCGGCGCGGCCGGGTAGTACGGCGCAGTGCGGGCGAGTACGCCCGCGCACGCTCGAATGGTGGCTGAGCGATGGCTCAGCCATCATCGAACGATGGTTGGGCCATCGCCCGGCTGGGCTCCTACCGCAGGTTGAACGTGCGCTGGGAGCGCAAGGCCTCCACCTTCCTGGCCATGCTCGGCATCGCCTGCATCCTCATCTGCTACAGGCACCTGGCCAAGCACGCTGATGGATTTTGAGATGAGCTCTTACTGAGTTTTTCGTTAGTTGTGTGGGCAGGAAAAGCTCGGTCGTGTGAGCATGGCGGTATGCCCCTCCGAGCTGAACCCGACACCCCCGCAGAAGCCGTCCCGCCGCTGACCCGCCCCCAGGTGGCCGAAGCCCGACGCATGCGCGCGGTCGAACTCCTGGACCAAGGCCACTCCCAGGCCCAGATCGCCCACATGCTCGGGGTCACACCTGAGAGCGTGCGGCGCTGGCAACGTCGGATGGACCAGGGCGGAACTGCGGCGCTGCGCCGCCGCCCGCCCACGGGGCGTCCCCGCAAGCTCACCGATGAGCAGGTGGAACAGATCCGCGGGGCCTTGGAGGAGGGCGCCCT